>JAHBXU010000038.1 GCA_019636315.1 Planctomycetaceae bacterium
ATTTCAATAGTAGGAGCATGGGCGGTTCAGATATGGGGGTGGAGGTGTGTGTGACGGACTATCTGACCAATGATATCGCCCGTTTATTCGTTCCACTCCAAGAGTTGAAGCCAACTACGGCTCAATCGAGCCCGATGTGGAATTTTCTCGCGCATGGCCTTGCAGGAAAATGTGGAGTAGGGTTGGTAAACCTCAATGGCAAAGTAGTCTGTCAGCCCAGCTTCTCCAAGATGGGAAGGCCGACGGAAGGAATGATCGCAGTGGAGAAGGTTCTTCCGGCTGAAGGCGAAGCCAAATGGGGGTTCATTGACCACACGGGAAAAACAGTCATCGATTTCACATACAGCAACCAGCCCAGCGAATTCCACGAAGGCTTGGCTTTCGTAATCCCAGCGAGGTCAACAGAATTCGATTATGGGATCATCGATAAACTCGGTACGATGAAGGCCAAGATACCGAAGGACGTCTGTACAAAGAACCCGTACTATGGCGCAGGGTACTTCAATGCAGGCAAAACGCTGTGTGGTGATGGGAAGTATCTGGCCGTAACGACCCTGACACCCATGGACTACCGGAAGGAGATGGCTGCGACCCTGTCCGTGGGGGCACATGCAATATGGGTGACTGGATTTGAAGAATCGATGGGGTTACGTGGGAAGAGCTACGACTACTATAACTACGAAAACTCGCGTGATAATTTTCCATCGGATTTCATGGCAGTTCGGGTAACACCCTCATCGAACAAGCCGGGCTGGGGAATAGTCGATTCCAACTTCCAACCGGTAGTGCCTCCGGTGTTCCTGAAAATAGGCCCCTATTCAGAGGGAGCAGAACTGGCTTGGGCTGTGTTCACGAACCCTGATGGAACGACGACAGAAGGCTATGTGAACTGGGAAGGTGTCTTTCAGATCGTGAGGGATACCAAGTCTGAAAAGTGGTAGGCTCTGCATTTCGCGTGAGGGATAGGAGCAAGTAGCCCGCAGCGAAGCGAGGACTACTGCGGATAGCCCGACCCGAGCCGCATTTGGGCGAGGGGCACGCCCCAAAAATCTGGACCCGCGCAGGGTATCCATCCAAGCCTCCGCAGTGGTCTGCCGTAGGCGACCCTGCGGGATCGTAACATGCAGACAGAGCCTCCAACCGGGAGGCCCTGTTCACTTTTTCATTCCAGCGTGTCGCACCTTGACAAGCGAGGCGCTTGTCAGACGCGCCCCGCCTTGATCTCATCGACCACTGCCGGATCCAGTAGGGTGGAAGTATCCCCCAAGCTGTTCAGCTCATTCTCCGCCACCTTCCGCAAGATCCGCCGCATGATCTTCCCGCTGCGCGTTTTCGGCAGGCCGCTCACGAACTGGATCTTATCGGGCTTCGCGATGGGACCGATCACC
The DNA here is from genome assembly GCA_019636315.1 of Planctomycetaceae bacterium. GTDB lineage: Bacteria > Planctomycetota > Planctomycetia > Planctomycetales > Planctomycetaceae > JAHBXU01. Next base: position 1,389 of record JAHBXU010000038.1, read on the forward strand.
TTCGTTACGGTGGCGAGGATGTCCGCGCGCGCCTTGTCGGGATCGTCCACGTGCTTCTCGGCGATCACGTAGGCGTAGATGCCCTGCCCCTTGATGTCGTGCGGGAAGCCCACTACCGCGCTTTCCACCACCCACTCGCTCTCGTTGATGGCGTTCTCGATCTCGGCCGTGCCGAAGCGGTGACCGCTCACGTTGATCACATCGTCCACCCGGCCGATGATGCGGTAGCGGCCTTCGGCATCGCGGCGCGCGCCGTCACCGGTGAAATAATACCCCTTGTAATTGCTGAAGTAGGTCTGGCGGCAGCGTCCGTGGTCGCCGTAGGTGGTGCGGATGATGCTGGGCCACGGGAACTTGATCGCGAGCAATCCTTCCACTTCATTCTCGGCGATCTCCTTGCCATCGGCGGTGAGCAGCACGGGTTGCACGCCGGGCAGCGGCCACGCGGCATAGCCCGGTTTTTCATCGGTGACGCCCGCGAGCGACGAGATCAGGATGCCGCCGGTCTCCGTCTGCCACCAGGTATCGACGACCGGGCACCGCTCGCCGCCGATCGTCCGGTGATACCACATCCAGGCTTCGGGATTGATCGGCTCGCCGACGGTCCCCAGCAGCCTGAGCGATGACAGATCGTGCTGTTGCGGCCATTCGTCACCCCACTTGACGAACGCGCGAATCGCCGTCGGAGCCGTGTAGAAGATGTTGACCTTGTGCCGCTCGATCATGTCCCAGAAGCGGCCGTAGTCCGGCCAGTTGGGAGCCCCCTCATACATCATGGTGGTCGCGCCGTTGGAGAGCGGACCATAGACGATGTAGGAATGGCCGGTCACCCAGCCGATGTCGGCCGTGCACCAGTAGGTGTCCTCGTCCTTGAGGTCGAACACCCAGCGCGACGTCATCGTCACCCCCAGCAGATACCCGGCCGTGGTGTGCAGCACGCCCTTTGGTTTGCCCGTTGAGCCGGACGTGTACAGGATGAAGAGCGGATGTTCGCTGTCGAGCGGCGTCGCCTCGCGGTCGGCGTCGGCGTTGTCCATCAGGTCGTGCCACCACAGGTCGCGGCCTTCAACCATGTCCACGTCGCTCCCGGTCCGGCGCACGACGACGACTTTCTCCACCGACGGGGACTTGCCCCCTTCGAGCGACGCGTCGACTTTGTCCTTGAGCGTGATTTCCTTGCCTCGCCGCCAACCACCGTCGGCTGTGACGATCAATTTGGACTGGGCGTCATGATTGCGGTCGGTAATGGCGTCGGCACTGAATCCACCGAAGATGATGGAATGCGTCGCTCCGACACGCGCGCAAGCCAGCATGGCGATCGCCAGTTCGGGAATCATGGGCATGTACAACGTGACGCGGTCGCCGGCTTTGATTCCCAGCTTGTCGAGCACGCGGGCGAACTTGCAGACTTCGTGATGCAGTTGCTGATACGTCAGCGTGCGGGTGTCGCCCGGCTCCCCCTCCCAGATAATGGCGGCTTTGTTCTTCCGCCACGTCTTCAAGTGCCGATCGAGGCAGTTGTAGGAGACATTGATCCTGCCGCCGGTAAACCACTTGTTCTCCGGCATTGTGCCTTCGAGGGCCTTGTCGAACGGTTTGAACCATTCGAGTTCCGACAGAGCCAGTTCCCCCCAGAAGCCCGCGGGGTCGTCCTTGGCCCGCTGCCACATGTCCTGATATTGCTTCTCAGACGAGATGTGCGCGTGAGCCGCGAACTCCGGAGACGGGGGGAACTTGCGGTCTTCGTGGAGGACGGACTCGATGGCGTTACTGACGTCGGACATGTTCGCTCCCTTGTAAGGTGGGCTGTGCCACCGTCTTAACCGGATTGCGGGGGTCGTCTCCCCGGCGCGTCTGATTGACTGATCGAAGTGGTGGCCAGGCCCACCCGACGGCTGATTGCTGAGGACGATCTGCTGATCGTCCGGAGGAAACTCACGACAGAGAACGCAGAAGCCGCCGAGGCGCGCACTGAGACGATCGAGAGAGAATCGACTCAGAACCGCGAGCGTCAGCGACCGGATGCGTCGATGCTACGGAGACGCGAGCGGGAGTTCAACGCGCACGGGAGCCAGATGAGGTTGGCCTGGCGTTCCTCCACGCGAACAGTTCGCCTGATTGGCATAACTTGCCACAGATCACAGGCGGCCGCTACGGCGCCATGCGTTTTTCCATCACTCGAATGGTGTAGCCTCCCTGCATGGCGTCGTTTTCGAAGAAGGCCCAGTCCGACACATCCGCCCTGGGAACGGTCACCACATCCCCCTGCTTGTAGCGGGACAGGTCGTGCGGTGCATTCGCCAGCCGCCCGGTGAATTGCTGGCCGTCGAACCGAACGTTGTCAATCCAGATGTGTTCGACGTGGCCGCCGGTATCGAGCGGCGCCTTGATGAGGCACATCGCATCCTCCGGATGGGCCTCCAGATAGGCGACGAACAGGTCGACGTTCGCCTTCGCATCAGCAATCGCGGCATTCATCTCCGCGTCATCGTCCGCGAATTCGACGATCGGATCGCCATGCCGTTCGCTGCATCCGGCAAGAAACAGGAGAAGAAACAACGGACCTGCAAAACTCTGGGCACGATGAATGATCGAGTGCAACATGGCTGTCCCCTGAGAGTTGCCTGCGGTCGGCGACCGAACGGCGCCGACACGATGGCTGGCGAGACGATCCATGAAGACTCAGCTCGAACCGCGAACGCCGCCAATCGGATGGGCCGATGCTACGGCGACGATAGCGGGAGTTCAACGCCGGACGCACCTGTTCCGACCGGGTTCCCAAGTAATCACCTGGGAACCCGTGGGCCGGCCCATTCCGTCATTCGGTCGGCTCAGAAGTTGGGGAGCACTTCGCCGCCGTTGCGGGTGATCAGGGCGCGGAGTGTCGTTTCGTCAATGTTCTCCGAGATGAACCGCACCGAGCCGTCGACAATGCCCGCGAGAAATCCGCGGTCGGTCAAGCCGCCGAGTTGAGGGATCTCCGCGTCGGGCGAGTACGGGATGTCCTCCGGCTTGGTCCAGGGGATGTCGCGCTGGGCCTCGACGACCAGGAGGGTATTGGACGTGCCGTCGGTGACGTCACGGATCACGAGTCCCTTTGTCGGGTTGCCGTCCGGTTCCGGAATGCTGCCGACGGCCGTATTCTCACCGACAAGGACATAGTAGGAGGCGTTGGTTGATCCGGATTGGTCGTTGGGACTGCGGAAGACGGCGGGCACTTGCGCGGCGATTTTAAGGTTGTGCTCGCTGTCCCAGGGTTCGTCGAAGTGGTACAGATCGTACAGCGGAGCCTGATCGACAAACGGCAGAATGGCCACACGCCAACTGTGCGGGTGTTGGCTCTTGCCGTTGCCTGCCTTTCCATAGAGCACCGGTGGCGGGAAATGACGGTAGGTGTCATGGAAATTGTGAAACGCGAGCCCGATCTGCTTGAGGTTGTTCATCGACTGCGTCCGCCGCGCGGCTTCCCGAGCCTGCGTGATGGCAGGGAGAATGGCCGCCGCCATCGTCGCCACGCTGCCGGCGTCGCCTTGGACGGTGACGGTCACACGGTCGTCGGCCGTATGCACCGTAATGTTGTCCAACACTTGTTCCAAGAGATTGAGTGAGTGTGGGAGCATGATCTGCGTATCCGGTGGCGCCTGTTTAGCGGACGCCTTCGCCGTCTCCAGGAAACCGGTCGCAAATGGTACGAGCACCCCGAGCGTCTTCTCCAGCCTGGCAGCATCCTCGGCGTTCGCCGTCCAGCCGTTGACCGTCAACGCTAACCGGTCATTCACCTTTGCCCCGCCGATCACGAGATCCGTCTTCTGCCACAAGGGAGCGAACATGCCGGCGAACGGATTCGGCTGGCGCTCGAATTCCTTCTGGATGAGCGGACGGAACGCCGTCATGTCGCCCACAAAGCAGAGCGCATCGTTCGCAACCGACTCAAACCGTGCGGCCCATGCAGGCGTCGCCTCGTTCGGACCGCGGTTGTCGAGGAACTCCTGCAGGTCCTGTTGGCGACCATAGAGCAGCGTCCGGTCGTCGACGATCAATCCGGCCATGGGGAACATGTTGGGCCACTCCGACTTCTGCATTATATAGTGCGGACGCTCGCCGCCAGGTTCCGCCTGGATTTCGCCCATCTGACCGCGCAGGAACGCCGTGAAATCCGTTGGCCCAGTCATCCGCAGTTCCATCACCGGGGCCGACGGCGGGGGTTGCGAGCCTTGTGCCTGCACCGCTGGAGATTGGCCGTTGTTGGCTGGCGTGATGCGGGCGAACACGAGGAACTGGTCCACCTGTTTCATCTCGATGCCCGTCTTCTCCGATTCCAACGCTTGTTCGAACCACGCCGAAAGTTGTTGGAGTTCCGGCCGATTGGCCAAACGCGCTGGACGGATGCCTAGCAACACCGATGTCGTCGCCGGGACGTTTTCCAGATTGAAACCCTTCGCCTCCCCCGCTGCCGGTTTCGTGGCAATCTGATTGCCGACGCCGCGATCTTGGGCCGCCACCTGTTCTGCCTCTGGCGGTCTCAACCCGGCGACGAACACACCGGCCGCAATTGTGAGGGCGATGACAGCGCCGCGTCGCAGATTCGACGAACGTAACGGAGGACTTTTCGTGTCGCGGAGCATTTCGATTCTCCTTAAGAGGGTGCCGCGGGTGGGGAGGAACGCACGGGCCGGCCAGGCAATAGGACGGTCCGGTTGACGCACGGCCAGTTCGGCCAGCGTGGTCAGATAGATTTGCGGGCTGCCGGTGAGCCGCGCGGCGAGCGCGTCGGCGGCCAGTTCCTGCTCAAGCCGCAGGCGGTGCGTCAGCCAGTGCACGAGCGGGTGATAGAAATGCAGCAACAGCCCGAACTGCGCGGCGAGCCACGTCGCCGCATCGCCGGCAGTGACATGCGCCAGTTCGTGCGCGACAACTGCCCGACGTTCGCGCTCCGACCAACCGCGCCAATCGGGCGGGAGCAGGATGACTGGTTTCCGCCAGCCGACGGTCGCGGCGGAGGCGACATCACTGGACTCGCGCAACTCGACAGGCCGTGGGCAACCGAGTTCGGCTCGAAAGACATCAATCATCTCGCCCAGCGACGGCTCGGTGATGGGTCGACTGCGGCGAAGGCTGCCCCGCACGCTGAGCCATCCGGCGGCGAGCCGCGCGGCTCCCAGTCCCATCATCAGAAGGAGTGAAACGGCGAGCCAGGCAGGCCAACGAAACGATGAACTAGCCGGTCGTAATTTCGGTTGCGTCAGTTCACGGCCGACGCCGTCCCAGAACGCGGTCAGCGCGGCGGACAGGGGCGAGTCCAGTTCGACGTCCCTCCGGTTCGTTGCGTCTCCCGACTCACGGGAGTTCTCAGTGGACTCACCGGCAACCCCGGCGGCATGGGCTGCGCGTTCGTCATCGGCGGATCCGCCGCCCCCATCCGTTGCGGCGGCGAGTGGCGTGCCGAGAGGCCCGCCATCGAACGACCAACGTGGCCAGGGACTGAACAGGACGAGCGTGAGGGCCGCCGCGAGCAACAGCCCGGTCAGCGCGGCTGTCGCCCCCGCCGCGGGATAGCGCCGCCGCGCCACGAAGTAAATTACCGCCGTCACGAGGCACAACAGCGTGACCTGCGCGGCGAGCCAGACGAGGGAAATGCCGAGTGTGTTCATTGGTGTTGCTCCAAATGGACCGCGCGACGTCATGTTGGGAGGCTTCGTTTCGCAGCACATTTCCAATGTGCTGCGAAACAGCCGTCTATCGCTGTTGTTCGCGAATGAGTTCTTCGAGCAGGGCCTGTTCCTTCTTCGTCAGTCGCTGTTTGCCAAACAGGCTGACGAGCAGCTTCTCACGCGAGCCGCCGAACACGCGCTTGAGAAGATGATTGACCAGCGATTGCGACACATCGTCAAACGAACGGACCGGTTCGTAGACGAATGGCCGCTCGTCGTTCGTCTGCCGCAGAAAATCCTTCTCGGTGAGGATGCGGATCAGCGTGGCCACGGTGGTGTACGCGAGGTCCCTGCCCCGCGCGACCAGCTCGTCGCGCACGTCCTGGGCGGTCTGCGGACCGCGGTCCCAGCAGACGTGCATGATCTCCAGTTCGCGTTCGGTCAGTTCGGGGGCCTTGGGGCGTGCCATACGGTGTGCTCCTCTTCGAGTCCATCCGACCATGAAACCAAATTTGGTTATTTAGATTTATGGTAGGCGAACATCGGCGGATGTGCAAGAGGGTTCGTCATCGAATCTGTGCAATGGGCTGGAAGTGAATTAACGATCGGAGGCTGCGCGCCGCGAAAGGGGGAAACGTGGATGGTCCGGATTGCGGCGGAGCGGCGCGGATGATAACGGCCCCCGTGCTCCTCTCGCCGGCTGCAGAGGACATTGTGAATGCACCGAACGCGGCACATCGTCACGATTGCCGCTCCGGAGAACCAGGATGGTGGTTCTACCGAGGAGATCTCCACACAGTATCGGATCGATCAGAGACTCCGGGCCGATGTCACGGACGGGAAGAATGTGATCGACTTTGAGTTGACGTCCGATTGATCGCTGGAGAACAAACGGCGCCCCAGGTCAGTTGAACCAGATTGCGAAGCCGAAGAACTCGCCCTGAAAAACGCGCGTGATGCGCTGCCAGGTCTCGGGCGTGCTCAGTGGTCCTTCCTCCAGATAGGGGACGGCTCCCGTCCCCGTCAGGAAGAGAATCAGGTCCAGGTCGCGGGGTTCGGTGAAGAACCGCTTCGCGTTGATTCCGGTGCCGATGTCAGGGATGACATCGACTGGTCCGAGTTGAAAACCGAAGAGCGGCAAGCCGCCGTATTTGCGCCAGAAGGGGATGAGCTTCTTTCCCTCGAGCACCGCCCCGAATTCATCGAGCACGGCATGCCAGCCGTCGATCTGTTCCCGCGCCACGCGCAGACCGATGACGCTCGTCTGTTGCGGATTAGGGATCCACTCCCGGTCGTCATCGGTTTCCGCCAGTGCACGCTCCCAGCAATGGCGGCTCTGCACAATCATCGCGAGCAGGTGTTGATGAGCCGACCGCAACTTGTCGGCGTCTTTCAGCGGGAAGTTCAGCAGGTGAATGGCCGCGATGAGATCGGCAATACGGCGCGAATCGAATTGTCCGGAACGGGTCTCCTGCTGCAGGAACTCATAGGGTGTGTCGATCCTGGGATACAGCAAGTGGCCGCAGGTTTCGAACCACTCGCGGCCGTCATAGGCCAGCGCCATGTCGCAGAACGCCATCAACAGATGGCAATAACCGCGGAGCCAATGCACGTCGGCGCCGTCCAGACCGAGCGCGAACTCCTCAGCGTGCTCTGCCTGCAGACCTCGATTGATCGTGGTGAAGATCTTCCAGAACGATTCCGCGTCGCTCGCCGTCCCGTCACCGTCGATGTCCAGTCGCACGCGACCAAGAAGCAGCGTCAGTTTGACGTCCTGTGTGTCAACCTGGCCAAGCGTCTTTTCGGCACGTTCCAGTTGCCGGGCGAATGCGGTCAGGAGGTTCTGAAGGTCGCTGTAGGCCGCTTGTTCCGGATGGGGGTTCGGCGGAACAGGTAATCGCAAAATCGGGATCTGCTGAGCGAACTCCTGCAGCAGGCCGAATCGATACTGGCCGCGGGCCAGGTTCTCGACCGCTTGCAGAAACTGCACAATCCCCAATGACATGCGGGCCTGCTGATCATTCTGCTGAGTTGCCGCCTGTGCGAACTCGGTCTCCGCGGCGGCAAGTTGCCCGCGGCTCAGCAGTTCATTGAGTCGCGGGCCGTGATCGGCTTTGACTCGCGCAGCGCTGAATATCATCCCCCCGGCAAGCAACGCGAGCGTGACAGGGCGCGTGAGGCATGTGCGCATGGCAGTGTTCCTGAAGACTTCTTGACAGGACGCGATGGCATCGGGGATACGACGTTTCATAAATCGTAGCGAGGCGTATTGCTGTTTCCGATAGAACACGCGCGCCGCACGCACAGACGTCCGTCGGTGCGCGAAATGTTCCCGGCACGACCCGTCGGTCCGGAAGTCGTTCTCCATCCGACGGCGCTGTCGTCGAGCAATCGCGGTTCAATGCTTCGACCACGTTCCATCAGATATCGAAGACGTCACATTCATCGTTCGATGGCGAAGCCGTCGGCTGGGGATTGCACGGAAATTGTCGCCTGCTCGTCCAGACCGACCGATGACAGTGCATACGATGCGGGCAAGTGATACGCTGGACGGCGATCCGATTTGAGGGTTTCGCCTCTCCCCTCAGGTTCTCTCATGGAAATCAACGTTCGATACACTATTCGGTTCGCCGTCGTCCTGTCGCTGGTGATTTGCGCGGCATGGGAATCACGAGCCGCAGCGGTCGATTTCGCAAATGATGTGGGCCCTCTCATCGCCCGGCACTGCCTGCGGTGCCACAAACCGGGGAACGCACAGGGGGACATCTCGCTGGCCACGATCGAAGATCTGCGCGAGAACGAATTTCTCAGCGCGGGCCGGCCGGATACGAGTCACCTGCTCTCACTCGTGACATCCTCTCGGGAGGAGGACCGCCCTCAGATGCCGAAGGAAGGCCCCCCGCTCAGCGCCGATGAGCGCGAGATCCTGCGGCGATGGATCATTGAAGGCGCACCGTGGCCGGAAGGGGTTGTCCTCAAGGAGCCGACGCTGGCTGATGAAACCTGGTGGTCGCTCCAGCCGCTGGCCGACGTCGCACCGCCGGACGTTCCCAGCGCGCCCGCCCGTTGGCGATCGCATCCCATTGATCAATTTGTGTTTGCCGAGTTGAATGCGAACCAGCTGACGCCGTCGCCGCCGGCCGAGCGCAGCGATCTGATTCGCCGGGTGACGTACGATCTGCTCGGATTGCCGCCGACTCCGGATGAAGTCGCAGCCTTTGTCGCGGACGATGCCCCTAACGCCTGGGACCGGCTCATTGATCGGCTGCTCAACTCGCCACACTATGGTGAACGCTGGGGGCGTCACTGGCTGGATGTCATCCGCTTCGGCGAGAGTCGTGGGTTCGAGAGGAATGAGATCATCACGAATGCGTGGCCATTTCGTGATTATGTGATCCGGTCTTTCAACGAGGACAAGCCGTTTGACCGTTTTGTTCTGGAGCAACTGGCCGGCGACATCATCGCTCCCGGTGATCCGTCGATCGAAGTCGCAACGACGTTTCTTGTTTGCGGCCCATACGACGACGTCGGCAATCAGGATGCCGTGCAGGCGGCACAGATCCGAGCCAATACGATCGACGACATCATCCGCGGCACCAGCGAAGCATTCTTCGGCGTCACGGTCGGTTGCGCCCGCTGCCACGACCACAAGTTCGATCCCATCACACAGCAGGATTACTACGCGCTATATTCCATCTTTGCCGGCGTCACGCATGGCGAGCGGGAAGTCGCGACGCCCGCGGCGCGAAAGGAGCGGGACGAACAGCGCGCACCATTGGAGCGGACTCGCCAGAAACTTCACCAACAGATCGCGTCCATCGACAAATCGGTTCAGACACGGGCCGATCAACGTGCCGAGGAAATCGCGAAGAGGTGGACTCGCCCTGCTCTGCAACGAACGCTGACAGAGGAAACGTTCTCACCGATCGATACGAAGTTCGTGCGATTGATTGTCGAAGGCGCTGAAGAGAATCCGGCGATTCGCGTGGGCTTTCGAATCGATGAAATGGAAGTTTGGACCAGCGGGAGCGGCTCGCGAAACGTGGCACTCGCGTCGGCAGGGGGCCGCGCGAGTGGCAGCAGCCGCGTGGCACAGGATTTCGCCGCGGCCTACAGCGCGGACCTCACCAACGACGGCCGTTTTGGTGCGCGGTGGATCGCCGACGGGTCGGAACTCACGATCGAACTGGCCGATGTCCACGCGATTGATCGCGTGTCTTTCTCCAGCGACCGACAGGGCGACGCCGGAGATCACAGCGTCGCCGCGTTTGTGAGCGAGTATCGCATTGAAGCCTCGCTGGACGGAAAGACGTGGCGTCCTCTCGCCGACTCGCACGACCGCCAGCCCATCAACGAGACCCATCGGCGGCACCGACTGCACCAGGCGGTGACGACACCGGACGAACGTCAGCAGTTGTCCGATCTTCGGCGGCAACTGGCCGAGATCAATCAGCAGATCGCCGCTGTGCCGGCGTTGCCGCGATGGTGGGTGGGAACGACGACTCGGCCCGCCGGACCATTCCATGTATTTCTCGGCGGTGATCCGCAGAAGCCGGGTGAAGAGGTGTCGCCCGCGAGTTTGTCCTTCTTGAAAGACGTTTCCCCTCCAGACGCTTCGCTGTCGGATAACGGTCCGGAGCGGGCCGCGCTGGCCGAGTGGATTGTCGATCCTCGCAATCCGTTGACGCCGCGCGTCCTCGCAAACCGTGTGTGGCAGTATCACTTCGGGACTGGCCTCGTCGATACGCCGAGTGACTTCGGCGCGATGGGAAGCCTGCCGACGCATGCGGCATTGCTCGACTGGCTGGCGCAAGAACTCATCACGCCGGAGGGAGAGGGCGGATGCGGATGGCGCCTTAAGGACCTGCACAGGCTGATTCTGACATCGCAAGCGTATCAGCAAAAGTCTGCATACCGCGAGGAGGCGTTGGCAATGGATGCCGGCAGTCGTCTTTTATGGCGATATCCTCCACGGCGGCTATCGGCAGAAGAGATTCGCGACACGATGCTGTTCATTACGGGAAAGCTGGATCCCACGATGGGCGGACCGGGCTTTAAGCTGTATCAATATTTGCAGGACAACGTGGCGACATACGTGCCGCTGGACAAGTATGGCCCCGAGACATATCGGAGATCGGTCTATCATCACAATGCACGGGCGTCGCGCATCGACCTGATGAGCGACTTCGATTGTCCCGACCCGGCCTTCGCCGCACCGCGCCGTGCGGAGACGACGACCCCGCTGCAGGCGCTCACACTGATGAACCATCAGTTCACGCTCGACATGGCAGCAGCCCTCACGGAGCGGATTGAGCGGGACGCGGGCGGCGACGCATCCGCCCAGGTGAAGCAAAGTTTCGTGCTTGCGTTTGGAAGGCTACCGGACCCGGGAGAACTCGACTCGTCCGTGCGGTTTGTCACCCAGTATGGGTTCCCTGCACTGTGCCGCGTGTTGTTGAATGCGAATGAGTTTGTGTACGTCCGATGAGGGTCCGTACTCCAATGTCGACGCAATGCGCGAACTCTGTTGAACATCCCAAGCCGACGGCTCTGCCGTCGGACAACGATGATTCCGCATCCGATCGCTCGTTTTTTCGGGGAGGAGCCGCAATTCCTTTGCCCGACGGCAGAGCCGTCGGCTTGGGAAATGGGAAGCATTCGATCTGCATGACAACCACGTCGACCATGACTAACGAATACCTCTCGCGACGGGACCTGCTCGGCAATGTCTACTCGGCGCTGGCCGGCGTGGGATTGGCGCGATTGTTGTCGGGCGACTCTCCTCTGCCTGCCGCAGCCCTTCTTCCGGTGGGGACAACACATTTCGTCCCCAAGGCGGCGCGCGTCCTGCAGATCTTCTGTCCCGGGGCCGCATCCCACATGGATCTCTGGGAACACAAGCCAGCGCTGGAGAAATATCACGGCACGCCGCTGCCCGGCGCGGAAGCGTTCGTGTCGTTTCAGGGCAAGAACGGCAACCTGATGCGCAGCCCGTGGGAGTTTGCTCCCGGGGGCGAAACCGGCAAGAGAATCAGCAGCCTCCTGCCGCATATGGCACGACACGTCGACCGCATCGCGTTCATCCATTCGATGACTTCGAAGACCAACACGCACGGGCCGGGGTGCGTTTTTATGAACACCGGACACGCTCAGGAAGGGTTTCCCAGTGCGGGCGCCTGGACGAGCTATGCTCTCGGCAGCGCGAATGAGAATCTGCCGACATACGTTGCCATTCCCGACATTCGCGGTGAGCCGCCCAACGGGAAGGCTAACTGGTCGAACGGCTTCCTTCCCGCG
>JAHBXU010000380.1 GCA_019636315.1 Planctomycetaceae bacterium
GGACCATGTTGCGTTCCGTCCGATCGACGCCAAGATGGGTCCGGACGGCGCGCTGTATATCGCCGACTGGTACAACCCGATCATTCAACACGGCGAAGTCGACTTCCGTGACGAACGCCGCGATCACACGCACGGCCGCATCTGGCGGGTGACGTATCGCGGCAATCCATTGGTCGACCGGCCGCACCTCGCCGAGTCATCGAACGAGGAACTGATTGCGCAGCTCGCCTCTCCTGAGGCATGGACCCGCAACCAGGCCAAGCGACTGCTCAAGGAGCGCGGGTCGGACGTCCTGCCTGCGGTCAAACACTGGTTGCGCAACCTGGACAACACCGCGGCGGACTATCATCGCCTGAGACTGGAAGGGTTGTGGGTTTACCAATCGCTGGATGTGGTGGAGCCGGAACTTCTCGCATCGCTGCTCCGCTGCGTCGACCATAACGCGCGGGCGGCGGCCTGCCGCGTCGTCGGCGACTGGCACGCGCGGCTCGACGACCCGCTCGCGTTGTTGGAACCGCGGGCGACCGACGAACATCCGCGCGTGCGGCTGGAGGCCGTGCGGGCTCTGGCCGAGATCCCGCATCCACGTGCCGTTGAAGTCGCCATGTTGGCGCTCGATCCGGACGTTCCGTCGCTCTCGAAGTTCATGCCGATTGAGATCCGGCAAGCGAACCAGCGAGTCGAGAAACGGGTGGATGTGGACGAATGGCTCGATTACGCCCTGTGGCTCACGGCCCGCGATCTGCAACCGGTCTGGGAGCCGCGCCTCCTGGCCGGCGAACTCGACTTCGGCGGCAACACGCGGCATCTGACGTTCGTGCTCAAGTCGGCCGGCTCAGTCGCCGGGGTGCCCGTCCTGGTGAGGCTACTCAAAGAGGGAAGTGTCGCTGCGGACGAGCGCGAGGGCGTCCTCGCCGTCATCAGCGAGCATGGCGACCCGAACGCCTTGCAGGAGCTTCTCGACCTGGCGGCTGCATCGGATGACGGCGGATTGCAATCGGAATTCCTGCAGTCACTGCTCCAGGCCAAGCGCCGCCGCAACGTGGTCCCCGGTGGCGCATATCAGTCATTGGAGCACCTTCTCCGTTCGACGGACGACGTGGTGCAGGGGGCGGCTGCTTCTTGCGTGGGGGCGTTTCAAGTAGAACGACTCTGGCCGGAGCTGAAATCACTGGCAGAGAGCGGCTCGTCGTTCCGCAGCCGCAAATTGGCGATTCATGGTCTCGCGGCCTTTGGCGGGCCTGAGTCGGAAGCCGTTCTGACGCGATTACTACAAGCGGGGGATCCGTTTGATGTCGAAGCCGCAAGCGCATTGATGCCGCTGCGGCCCGAGGTCGCTGCTGCGGCTGTGGTGAAGCTCATGCAGGAGCGCGACCTTTCCGCGAGGATCGACGGTCTTCTGGAAACAGCCGTGCGAAATGCCGCGGCCGTCAAGGCCCTCACCGAAGCGCTCGACGGCCGATCGATTCCGAGCGACGCCGCGGTGATCGCGCTCCGGGCCGTCAGTTCTTCGGGACAATCGCTTCCCGAATTGACGGCCGCGCTGCAAAGGGCAGGGGGGATCAATAGCGGTCCCCGACAACTTTCACGGGAAGAGATGGCGGCGCTCGTGGCCGAGGTGGAACGACAGGGGAATCCCACGGGGGGTGAGCACGTCTATCGCCGGCAGGACCTGAACTGCGTGAAGTGTCACGCCATCGGCGGCGCGGGAGGACTGGTTGGACCAGACATGCAGAGTTTGGGGACAACTGCGCAGCTCGACTACATCATCGACGCACTGCTCGACCCCAACAAGCAGGTCAAGGAGAATTATCACACGCAGGTCGTCGTGACGGATGAGGGCTTGACGGTCTCGGGCATTCTCGTCCGTCAATCGGACCGCGACTTGATCCTTCGCGATGCGGAAGGCCGCGAGCAAGCCGTGCCGCTGGATTCCATCGAACTCCGCCAGGAAGGGGTCTCGCTGATGCCGGCCGGGCTGACGGAAAAGCTGACGCGTGCGGAGTTGGTGAATCTCGTGTCGTTCCTCAAGGCGCTCGGGAGGGTGCCGGAGTTCACCGTCGGGACGGGGCGCGTCGCTCGCAAGTGGCAGGTGCTCCAACCGACGGAAGCCGCAGCGATCCGCCTGAGACGGATCGGCGACGGAGCGATTGCGGACAACGATCCCGCATTTCGATGGCAAACCTTTTTCAGCCGCGTTAATGGCGTGCTCCCCTTGCAGGAGCTGCGCTCATTGACGTCCCATGACCGCCAACTCAGTATGGCGCGGATGGAGTTGGAGTCCGACGCGGCGGATGCAGCAGTGACGCTTCACTTCAATTCCGTCGACGGCGTCACCGCATGGTGGAACGGGGAACCGTTGGTCCTCAGCACGGCAACCGATGTCCGGCTGAAACAGGGAAGCAACTGGTTGACGCTCGTCATTGATCGTCAGGCGGGCAACCTGGACGCGTTGCGGCTTGAACTCGATGGCGCTGCCGGAGTGCGTTTCGCCCCGTAGCGAGATGCTCCCGACTCGGGTGCAGCACCGTTTGATTTCAATCGGATGTCGGCTGTTCCTTCCCAAGCCGACGGCTCTGCTGTCGGACAACCGCAGTTCGACACTTCGATCATGATCCGTCGGAAATCGGAGACGTCGCCGTTCCCCTTCGACGGCGGAGCCGTCGGCCTGGGAGTTGGCGAATCGCTGTTTCTGAAGATCCTTGGCTCATTTGGTTCCGCTGCCTCAGGGGCAATGTCCGTCGCATTGTCCTCCATACGACAATGCCCGTGAGGCATCATGGAATCCTCAGAACAATCCAGGATGCAGGAACCCGGGGCACACATTGCCGAGTGGGCACAGACCCGACGGACATCCCGCCTCGTCTTCGCGTCGGCGGTGTTTGTCGGTGCGTTCCTGCTGTTTCAGATCCAGCCGCTGATTGGCAAAGCCATTCTGCCGTGGTTCGGCGGCACGCCCAGCGTCTGGACCGTGAGCATGCTGTTTTTTCAGGTGCTCCTGTTTGGTGGGTATGTCTATGCGCACTTGCTGTCGTCGCGATGGCCATTGCGCCTACAGGCGGTCGTGCATACGGTATTGATTGCCGTCGTGGTCTTGTCGTTTCGTGTTCTCCCGGATGCAGATTGGAGACCTCGCGTCGACGAGCCGCCGGCGTTGCAGATCATCCTGGTGCTGGCGGCCAGCGTGGGCCTGCCGTACTTCCTGCTGGCGACGACCGGGCCATTGCTCCAGCGATGGTTCAGCCTGGTACAGCCTGGGCCGTCCCCCTATCGGCTCTATGCGCTGTCCAACGCCGGCTCGCTGATCGCGCTGCTGTCGTACCCCTTTGTGTTTGAGTCGCAGCTTGCGCTGGCGTCACAGGCGCGCTGGTGGAGTATCGGATTCTGGGCGTTTGCCATTTTGTGCAGCTGGTGCGGAGTGCTTCTGTGGAATGCCAGCGCGGGCGTCGATGTCCGCGCATCACCACGGATCGACGGTGCCGCAACGACGACGCGCCCGACGGTGCGACGGTTCTGTCTGTGGTTCGTGTTGGCCATGCTGGCCTCGACGATGTATCTGGCGACGACCAATCAACTCTGCCAGGACGTGGCGGTCGTACCCTTCCTGTGGGTCGTGCCGCTGTCGCTGTACCTGCTGTCTTTCATTTTGAGTTTCGAGAGCGACCGCTGGTATCACCGATCTTTCTGGGCATTCGCGACCGGTGGACTGGTCGTCGCGGCCTGCGGCGTGCTGTCTTTCGGCAAGAATCTCCCGTTGCCCGTGCAAGGGACCGTGTACCTCGCGATGATGTTCTCCGTTTGTATGACGTGCCATGGTGAACTCGCGCTAAGGCGACCTGTCCCGCAGCACCTGACCGCCTTTTACCTCACGTTGTCTGCTGGAGGCGCCGGCGGCGGAGCATTTGTCGCCCTCGTCGCGCCGCTGGTGTTCGCGGATTACTGGGAGTTTCACCTGTCACTCTTAGCCGCAGCATTGTGTGCGGCATGGGTCGCGGGGGATGCGTCCATTCAAGCGTCCATCAGGACGCCTGCCGCAGCGAACGAGTTGGCGGAGGATCGGGATCGTGCGACGCCTCGTGAACGACGTCAAGGCCCGGGACAGCGACGGGAGCAGGGGCGGGGGCGGGGGCGGAGTTCGCGGCATGCGGTACGCCGCGCGGAAACTGCCCCCACGGACGGAGCGGTTGCTCTTCCTGCGATTCCTCCCATCCTGCCGGCCGTGCTGGGCGGGCTTGCGGTGGTCATTGTCGGCGTCGGGATGATGGAGTCCGTCATTGACGCGCGCAATTCGGTCGCGATGGTCCGCAACTTCTATGGCGTGTTGGAAGTCGAACGGGACGCGGCGGTCAATGCGATGGTCCTGCGGCATGGGCAGATCGTTCACGGGTTGCAACGGCTCGATCCGGGAGAGGAGCTGACACCGACGACGTACTACGAACGTCGGTCCGGCGTCGGGCGCGCGATGGAGCTTCTCCAGTCACGGAACGAATCGCTCCGCGTTGGTGTGGTGGGGCTCGGCGTGGGAACACTGGCGGCCTACGGTCGTCCGGGGGATCTCCTGCGGTTTTATGAGATCAACGACGAGGTCGATCGATTGGCCCGGACGTGCTTCACCTTCCTGAATCGGACGCGAGCGCGTGTCGAAACCGTCCTCGGTGACGCGCGTCTGTCGCTCGCATCCGAGCCTCCCCAGCAGTACGACCTGCTCGTCCTCGATGCGTTCTCCGGCGACGCCATTCCGACGCACCTGCTGACCCGGGAGGCGTTTGCCGAATATTTGCGGCATCTCACCCCGGAGGGGATCATCGCCATTCATATTTCGAATCTGCACTTCGATCTGCGGCCCGTTGTGGACGCCATTGCCGATGAATACGGTTTGACGTCAATCGCGATCATCGTTCCCGAAATTCTCAAGCCGATCGAGCCGGGCAGCGAATGGGTGCTGCTGGCGCGCGAGGCACCCGTGCTTGATGCGGCGATCCTTCGAGAAGCGGCGGCGCCAGCGC
>JAHBXU010000381.1 GCA_019636315.1 Planctomycetaceae bacterium
CGCTCCGCCACGGATGCCTCCGAGACGACGCTCCCTCCAGCCGACGACTGGACGCATTCCCAGAAACTCGCGGCCGAGAAGGAAGTGCTGGGATTCTATCTGACGTCGCATCCGCTCACCGAGTTTGCCGACGAGTTGTCCAGTTTCACGACGCACACCGTGGCGGGGCTGCGTGATCTTGACGACGGTAAGGAAGCACTCGTCGGCGGGATGATCTCGTCCATTAAGAAGGCGCAGACCAAGTCCACCAGCCGCAACGGGAACAGCCGCTACGTCAACTTTGATCTGGAGGACGCAACGGGCGTCGTCCGCTGCATCCTGTGGCTGGACGATTTTGCGGTTCACGGGGAGAAGATCGTGGCCGACGCGATCTGCGTGGTGGAGGGGCGCGTCGACCGCCGCAGCCGCGAGCCGAATCTCATCGGCAACAAGGTCTACACGCTCGAAGAAGCCGAACGAAAATTTACGAAGCAGGTCGCCGTCAAGTTTCGCCGCGGGTTCCATACCACCGATGACATGCGACGTGTGCGCGACATTCTCGCCCGCCATCCCGGCGGAACCTCGGTTGCGATCGTCATCGAGACCTGGGACGACGCGCCGTCGACCGGGACTTCCTCCTCCAGTGAGTCGAATGGAGACGAGTCTCGCATCGATTCGGCCCACACGTCCCCCCCTGCACCGGTGCGGGGAACAAGGCTGCGCGCCGTCCTGACGACGTCCACAAACGTGTGTGCGAACCACGCCCTCAAAGCCGATCTCGTCCAGGTTCTCGGCAAGGACGGATTTCTCTACGTCAACCAGAGCGTCGGATCGTGATGCGTGGTCCGAGTGACGGAACCGTGCTGTCAGCGCCACATGCTCTTGATGCCCTCGCGGACATGTTGCGCGGAGGCGGGAACATGCGGCTCGTCGTGACGTTCCATGGCGAATGCGGGACGGATTTCAAACTGCTGACGCGCATCGGCCGTCAGGAAGCGGGAGGGTTGCGCGTAACTGTGGCGGTCGCTCTTGCCCCAGCCGTGAAAGTAATACCGTTGGGGGATCGTCACGTAGAGATGATCCTTGGCCCGTGTGAGCGCGACGTACAGCAGACGCCGCTCCTCCTCGGTTTGCTCGGTGCTGCCGGTGGCCAGATCCGACGGAATGTTGCCATCCGTCGCATGGATGACGTACACGGCGTTCCATTCGAGCCCTTTGGCGGAGTGGATGGTGCTGAGCACGAGATGGTCCTCATCGAGCAAAGGATCGCTGGCCAGATCATGCGTCGATGACGGGGGGTCGAGCGTCATCTCGGCGATAAACTGCATGCGATCTTTGAATCGAGACGCGATGACTTCCAGTTGCTCCAGATCCCGCTCTCGTTCCCGCGCGTTGTCGTATTTTGCCTTGAGCAGCGGCGCATAGAATCGCCGCACACGGTGCAATTGATCGCCGAGGGAACCTTTCTTCGCACGTGGATCGGCCAGTCCCCGCATTAAGGCGACGAACAGCGGCCAGTCGTCGGCTGCCGATTTCGGGGGTGATGCATCGCGCCAGTGCGAGAAATCGCCCTGGTGGTCCCCCAGCGAGAGGAGCAGTTGCCGCGCCTTCACCTGGCCGACACCCGGCAGCAGCGTCAAGACGCGCATACCGGAAACGATGTCGCGCGGGTTCTCCGCCAGCCGCAGGAACGCCAGCAAGTCCTTGACGTGCGCCGTCTCGACAAACTTCAGGCCGCCGTACTTGTGAAACGGGATATTGCGGCGTCCCAGTTCGACCTCCAGGCTCATGCTGTGATGCGATGCGCGAAACAGCACGGCCTGCTTCCGGAGCGGCGTCCCTCGCTCCCGGAGGGACAGGATCTGACCGACCAGGAACTCGGTCTGTTCGTCCTCATCGGTGCATAACACCATTTGCGGCGGTTCGCCTTGTGCGCGATCCGACCACAGATCCTTTCGATGCCGCCGTTTGGCGGCCGCGATGACGGCGTTGGTGGCGTCCAAGATGGGCTGGCTGCTGCGGTAATTCTGTTCCAGCTTGACGATCGTCGTCCCCGGATACTGCTCCGGAAAGTCGAGGATGTTTCGCACTTCGGCGGCACGGAAGGAATAAATCGACTGCGCATCGTCCCCCACTACCGTCAGCCCTTCACCGTCGGGAGAGAGGCCGCGAAGGATGTCGGCCTGCACAACGTTGGTGTCCTGGTACTCGTCGACGAGGACGCAGTCGAACCGATCCCGGATGGCCGGTCCCGACTGGTCGTCGCGGAGCAGGGCCCGCCAGAACAGCAGCAGGTCGTCATAGTCGAGCAGTGATGCTTCTTCCTTGCGGTCCACATACGCCGAAAACAACTGCTTGAGCGGATCCTCGTGCTCGATACACCACGGGAAGTCGTTCTGCAGGACCATCTGCAGCGATTGCTGCGTATTGACTGCACGACTGTAAATGCTCAAGCAGGTTCCCTTGAGAGGAAAGCGCGTTTCATCACTGCGGTGCGACTCCGAACTTCGGCGCTTCTTCTCCTCGCCGAAACCCAGGTCGCCCCGGATGACGCCCATCAGATCCTCGGAGTCGCCTCGATCGAGTATCGTAAAGTCCGTCGACAACCCGATCGACTTGCCATAGCGCCGCAGCAACCGCGTCGCGACCGCGTGGAACGTTCCGCCCCATACCTTCCGGCTGACGGAAAGTCGGCGGTCGGGGTCGCCAGAAACATTGAAAGCCTCGTCATCCTCGTCAAACTCGGATGACGCCCCGCTCCCGTCGGCCATTTCACCGATAATCCCATCGACGCGTCGCAGCATCTCTGCCGCAGCACGGCGCGTGAACGTCAAAAGCAGCACGCGCGCGGGATCCGTTCCCGTTGCAATCAGGCGGGCCACCCGATGAGCCAACGTTGTCGTCTTGCCGGTGCCTGCTCCGGCGACAATCAGGAGCGGGCCGCCTCCATGCTTCACGGCCTCCCTTTGTGGACCGTTCAGGCGGGACAAGGTGTTGTCCGCCTGCAGAAACCTACCTGCCATCCTTGCGGCTTTCCTTTGAGAGACCTACGCCCCTCGGCACTGAACAATCAGCACGCGTCATGGGGCGACGTTGCAACAGGCCCACCTCGGCATCATAGCGGACTCCCAGGCGAATTGCTCGGTCGACGTGTGCCGACTCCGTCGAATTCGGACAATTGCTGCATTTGCGGCCGCATCTCGATGCGATTTTTCACACACCTCATAGGGAATCGTACGCAAACATTCTGCCTTCCGATTGTGCGGATTCGATCACTGCATGAAATCACGCGGTGTCGGCGGTCAATCCCGGACGGCAACCGATTTCGCCGCAGATCGATGCGAACAGCCTATGCCAAATCACAGCGGCCCCGTTCCCGCTCGACTTTTGGCGTTCGCTCTTCCGGTTGGCTATACTGGGAAGTGGTTCATCCCGCATCCCGAGGAGCCGCTGACAAGATGTCCATGTCGTCCGCTGTGACTTCGCGTCGAGAACTGTTGCGGTTTGGTCTGGGAGGTTTCAGCGCGCTTTCACTGGCGGATCTGGTGCGTTCGCGCTCTGAGGGAGCGGATGCCGGCGTCCCGGTGAAGAAAACCGCCTTGATTCTGGTTTGGCTTCATGGCGGGGCGAGCCATATCGAGACCTACGATCCCAAGCCACAGGCGTCGTCCGATTATCGCGGACCGTTCGCGCCGATTGCGACCAACGTGCCGGGGATCGACTTATGCGAACTGCTGCCCGAACACGCTAAAGTCGCCGACCGGTTCACCCTGCTGCGAAGTGTCGTGCACACGGGTTTCTGCCACCAGCAGGGGACGCAGCAGTTGCTGACCGGGCATCCGGAACGTGTGCTCCGCAACTCGCCGCTGCACCCCGATGTCTTCTCGATCGCCCACAAGCTCCGCTACGCAGAAGACAGCCGCATTCCCAATTATGTCTCGGTCTATCCGGTGAGTTACGGCGGCGCCGCGTATCTCGGTCCGGGGTACAATCCGTTCATCGTTTATGACGATCCCAATTCCGAAAAGTTCTACATCCCTAATATTGGCGTTCCCGGCCCACAGGAAGCCGCGCGGCTGTCCCGACGCGTGAGTCTGCGGCAGGAACTCGATCTGTTCCAACGGCGGATGGCCCAACTCAACGAGATGGATGCGCTCGACTCTCACGAGCAATCTGCCGTCAACATGCTCACGGGAGACGCGGCCACCAGGGCGTTCGACATCCGCAGCGAGGATGCCGCCACACGTGACCGGTATGGCCGCAACCGCTGGGGCCAACAATTGTTGATGGCGCGGCGGCTCGTCGAAGCCGGAGTTGACATCGTCACAACGCAGTTCAGTGGCGATTTGTGCGGTGGCGTCGGCAACTGGGACGATCACGCCGTCAACTCAAACGTCTTCGAAGCCATGCAATATCGCTGCCAGTTTTTCGACCGGGCCGTCGCAGCACTCATTGAAGACATTTACGAGCGCGGACTGGACGAACGGGTGATGGTCGTTGTGACGGGAGAGTTCGGCCGGACGCCCAAGATCAACTATCAGGCCAGCACGGGCAAACGGATCGCCAGCGCGGAACCTGGGACGATGCAGCCGGGACGGGACCACTGGCCGCGCGCGACGTCCATGCTGTTTGCCGGCGGCGGAATTCGCACCGGTCAGATCATCGGCGCCACCGACCAGCGCGGCGAAGACGCAACCGAACGGATCGTCGGTCGAGGCGACTTCCTGGCAACAATCTATCAGCATCTCGGCATCCCCTATGAGCAGATCACCTTCCCCGATCACTCCGGGCGGCCGCAGCCCATCCTGCTGAGCGAAGGGGGAGCGATTCCCGAACTGATCGGGCGCCGCGGATGAACTCGCACACGCTGCGAAGAACGTCTGCTTGGGAAGCAACGCAGCGAATCGCTCCACGGTTTATGCATCGTCGTGCTGTCCAAATGCGCATAAAAGGACGAACAGGTTCCGTCGCGATCAGACATTCAACCTGATATCGAACGACCGCTC
>JAHBXU010000382.1 GCA_019636315.1 Planctomycetaceae bacterium
TCAGTGACCGGTCGCTGACGCTCGCGGCTCCGAAGGTGATCGACATGCCCGATCGCCTGACGGCGTGAGAGCATGTCACCGAGTCTTGTTTTCTTGCGGACATTTGGGGAGCGTTCAGGAGAAGGACGATGCTGGGGCCGGTACAGCCGACCGAGTTTGATTTGCAGTTTTCGGTTCTGGGAATTCCGGTCCGGGTCATTCCGACGTTCTGGCTCCTGGCGGTCGTTCTCGGTTGGACGTATTCGCAATTCGGTTGGGAGTACCTGGCCGCGTGGGTGGCGGTGGTCTTTGTTTCGATCATGATTCACGAACTGGGACACGCCGTCATGGCGTCGTCGTTCGGCTACCCGCCGCGAATCTTCCTGTACCATTTCGGCGGGTTGGCCATGTTCACGCCGCACGGCAATTACACCGCCGGCAAGTCCATCCTGATCACGTTGGCGGGTCCTGGAGTTGGACTGGCGTTTGGAGGCTGCGTGATTCTCGCTTCACGACTACTGATGCAGAACAACGCAGGGCTCTCTCCCCTGTGGCTGGAGACCATCCACATGCTGGTCTTCGCCAACATTGGTTGGAGTCTGCTCAACCTGCTGCCCGTTTTGCCTTTGGACGGAGGACAGGTCTGCCGCGATGTGTGCACATCGCTCAGTCCGCGGCGCGGCGAACTCTGGGCCATTCGGATTGCGCTGGTGGTCGCCGGAGCCGTCGCCTTATGGGCGTTCACCGCTCAGCAGTTGTACGTGGGCCTGCTCTTCGGCTTGATGTGCTATCAGAACTTCCAGGAACTCCAGCAGCGCCGCTACTGGTAGGTTGAAGCCGGCCCTCGCTGACGCTTCGGGTTACCTTCAGCAGTCGTGTTCAAACTACTGTGGCACGAGCACTCAGAAGCCTAAACCGACGCCGTTGAGAACGCCCGTGCCGACGGTGCCGTCAGTGATGTCGAACATTGACGGGAAAGTCCGCGACCACTTCTTATTTCCCTTGGGACAGAACTGACGCCCGTTGCCTTCAATTCCCGACACGCCCGGGACGCGGGCAGCGATCGACGCCGAGTGCAGAAACGAGAAACCGGGACACGTCAGATCCTGCACACAGAGGAACATGCCAAACTTCTGCGCGGCTGCCGCTGCGAACAGCGCCTCCGTGTGCCCCTTGCAGGCCTTGAGGGCGACGCCAGAGTAACCTTGCTCGCGCGCGGTGAGCAGCGCGGCATAGTCCACCAGCGACTCGTCAATCACCACCGGCTTTCTGGCAGCGACCCGGTGCATGGTGTTCTCCGGATGCTGCTTCAGATCGCGATGCGTCGGCTGCTCGATATATTGAATCCGGTCGTACGCGGCAGGACGCTGCTGCTGCACCTGCGCGAGGAATTCCAGGACGTAATCTTCGTTGGCACACTTCTCGTTGAAGTCGGTTGAGTAGAACCATTCGCTGCAGCCGCGCGCCGCCTGAGCCTGGCTGGCCACGTCGTCGATGGCAATGACGCGGTTCACGTCCCAGGCGAGGTCGTCGCCATTCAACTTGATTTTCAGGTGCGTCAATCCGTCCGCGGCAATCCACTCCGCGAGACATTCCGGCAGCCCGTCGCCGACCGGTTGCCCGACGTCCGCCGTGGTCAACGGGTCCAGCGCACCGACCAGGTGGTACAGCGGCATCCGCGGCTTCGGATCGCGGAGCGTGTACTGGTCGAGATATTCGCCGGCGAACTGCTCGTCGAGGTACTCCGCCAGATCATGATTCATGAACTGAGACGAGAGCGCGTTGTAGCTGTTGATCCCGTTCACCCGGCCGTAGGCGTCGTGAAGTGCGGCGTCGATCGGACTGGCGGCAACCAATTGAGCCAGCGGCGGAGCCGGCTCTTTGAGGTTCATCGCCTTCGAGACGGTCTTGCCGAGATGCGGGTATTCGGCGGAGACATAATAGACGAGATCGACCGGATGTCCGGCATCGGGAATCAGGCTGTAAAGCCCGAGCGCCCGCTCGGCGAAGTCCATCATTGCCTTTTCGGCCTGGTCCGGTTCGACCACCTCGGACGGCCAGGCCCAGATGTTGCCGACCGGCATACTGCCGAAGCCTGTTGCGTGCTCGCCTTTGACGGTCTCGACCGTCACTTCCACGTTGATGAGACGGGACGTCGACATGACCCGGCCGCCAAACTTCAGTGGCGTGCGGAAGGGGCAGGGTTCAAACGTGATGTTTGCATCGACGACACGGATATCGGTCGGCTTGGACATGACCTCGCAACGTTTCCGGGATTCGGGGTGCCTCAGCTCATCGTGACTGATTCTAGCTCGTTTTTCGGAACGAGTTCAACGTGACTTTGCCGCCACTTGCTGCGATTTTGGGGCCTGAATCCGGGGATTGACCCCAATTGGCACGGCGGCGTAGATTTCGCCTCCCACGGAGACCGTCTGGTCCTCCCCTTGGGATCGTCCGTGATTCTCAGTCCAATGGTAATGCGACATCCTCCCCCGCAACAATCGTTGTTCGCGCCGCTTCGAGCTCTCGAAGACGACGACCGGTCTGATGCCGCGGAACCGGATGATGTGGGTTCGGAATCGCGTCCCGCGGGCGGACAGCCGTCGGCAAGCAGCGTGCTCGCCGAGCTTCCGCGGATGTACGTCTGCCCCGGCGAACGGCACGCCATCCCACGTTCGGTGCATCTGGCGCGGCTGGCTGCGTTCTATCCCAACTGCCGCCATTGCGAGCACCGCACCGATACGGGGCAACTGACGCGTTCGACGATCGAGCGACTGGAACGCACCGTCCAGCGTGCCGCGCCGGTTTCTCTGTTTCAGGAGAATGGGATTCGTGGTCCCTATTTGAATCAGATGACGAGGAAGACAGGTGCACAACTGGCCACTGCCGTGGCTGATCGTCTGTGGGCCGATCAGCCGCTGGTCGGCCGGAGGAACCTGGAGATCGTCAGTGAACCATCGACACTCTCCCGACGCACCGCAGGACCGACCGTCGCCATCGGCCACGATTCGCGACCGGCGTCGCCTGATATTTGCGTCGGTGTGAGCGAGTCGTTGCGGCGCATGGGCTGCGACGTCGTCGATGTGGGTCGCGTCAGCCGACCGTGCCTGACGTTCGCCGTTGATCATCTTTCGGCCGATGCCGGACTGTATATCACAGGGTGCGGCAGCCCGAATGCCTGGGCCGGAATCGACGTCTTCGGTGCACGCGGGATTCCCTGGTCGGTCGGCGGTACACTGGACGATGTCGAGCGGCGTTTCCACCTCGATCCCCCCCGTCCGACGCGTCAAGGGGGGATGCAGCGGTTCTTCGATGCATCCATCCCGTACCGGGCGAGTCTGCTGAAGCACTTTCAGGGGCTGCCGCCGCGCCGCGTGCTTTGCATTTGCGTCGAACCGTGTGTGGCGGACTCGTTGACGCTCCTGTTCGATGGACTCCCCTGCGAACTGCTCTCTCTTCCACCGGATACGGTCCTCTCGGGCAAGGAACCGACGACAACGACGTTGCAGGAGGCGATCCGCCAGGCGTCGGCCGATTGCGGCGTCGTCATCGGGGACGACGGCGCTTCGCTCCAGCTGTACATGGGCGACGGACGGCCAGTCTCTGCGGAGGACTTGCTGCGACGCGTGTTGCCGTGTGCGGGGCCCGTGCGATCGACAATTCCGATGGACTCCGAAACGGCCGACGCACACGGTGCTCTGTTCGAATCTCTGGGATCACACGTGGAAATAATGGGGCCGGAAGCCGAATCCATCGCCCGCTGGATGGATACCCACGCGGCTCCTTGCGGCGTGCAATCAGGGGGGCGTCTCTGGCTTCGAGATCCGTTTCCACAATGTGACGCCATTGTCACGCTCGGCCGGTTGCTCCAATCCCTGGCTCTTGAGGACGTCCGTACTGCCTAGCGCAATCGGATGTCTGAACCGGCTGAAGCGATGGGACACATTGCCTTGGCCGTTCGACGGCAAAGCCGTCGGCCTGGGGTTCTGGTGCACGCTCCAAGGACTTGTGGCTCGGGCGCTCTTGAAGAATCAGCAGCGCGGTCAAGAATAGAACGCTGGGGCGTTCTTAATGGACTGCCTTGCATCTCCTCGCTGATCGCGGTCTGATACAGACGTCCGTCAGAGTCTGCGTTCACAGGTGGGGACAGGCACGCCTTGAGATCGAATCGTATGCCCGGCCCTGTGACTTGCAGGATTCGCATCATGGAAGCACGACTCACACATTGGCGGTTGACTGCCGTGCTGTTGTCGGCCGCCCTGACGCCGATCCCCGCGGTCGCCGACACGTTCACCTATGTCGACCGTGAGGGGCAGACGCAAACGGTGGAGGGTTCTCTCGCCGGTTCCGGGCAAGGGATGCATGCGATCGAACAGGCGGACGGCCGCATGCTGGTCATCCCGCAAGGTGCGTTGCAGCAGCGCGCGGTCTCAACGCCGCCCGACCCAATCCAGCCGCGCGACATGGCGGCCCAGTTAACGCAGCAGTTCGGCGACGACCGCATTCGGACGCTCGTCGACGGGCAGTACGTTGTCGGGCTGGTGCTCGCAGGACCGCTTCCGGCTCGCTCCGAACAGCGCGTCGCCGGCTTCCTGAAGCAGTTCACCCGGTTCCAGAAGAACGTGGAGAACATGCTGACGCGTTTTTGCCGGGAGATGCGGATGACGACGGAATCGCCCCGGCATCCCCTGGTGACTTTAATCTTCGAATCGGATCGCGACTTTAACGCGTATGTGGCGGAGTCAACCGACAGCAGCGGGCTGTCGGCCGAACACATTCTCGGGTTCTACTCGCCCTTGACCAATTGGCTGGCGATTCGCATTGGCGAATGCCGCACCTATCAGGTGCCGCTGCATGAAGCCGTGCATCAGCAGGTGTTTAACCGGGGACTCCTCCAGCGACTGGCGGGGGTTCCGGTCTGGTTCAACGAGGGAATCGCCACGGGATTTGAGAACGATGGCGAGCGAATCAACGTGGGGCCGAATAAAGTCAACACGACGTAC
>JAHBXU010000383.1 GCA_019636315.1 Planctomycetaceae bacterium
GAAGATCATCGGGTCGTCGACTTCAACCTGATGGACGGCCGCGCCCGTGTGGAGCAGGTGATTCACGCCGACGTCGAGTGGGAGTCCGCGCACGTTGTGAGCCAGCGTCCAGGGGAACAACGTGGGATGTCCGCGACGGCCATTGGTGACCGGTACGACGATCGAGTCGGGATGCTGCCGCCATTCATCGATGAGCTTTGCCAGTGTTGTGGCACTGAGCAGGGGATGATCTCCCGGGATCAGCATCCAACCCTCATTGGCGCGTGGATTGTGCCGCTGTTCGATCTCCGACAGGAGGTGCTCCACGCTGACGCGCATTTCGGCCGGCGGTTGATCGGGTTGAACAACGCGCGCCTGATGCTGGCGAACTTCGTTGGCAAGAGCCGCATCATCCGGACGAACGAGAACCAGGATGTCGGCCAGGTGCGCGGAGCGAAGCAACTGCAGTAGTCGGCCGATCACGGTCGTCTGCCCCAGCGGGAGCAGAAGCTTGGGCCGACCCATGCGACGGCTGAGTCCTGCCGCCGGGATCACTGCGAACAACCGCCGCTTCTCGACCGGCTTCATCGAAGGGTCAGCATCAGAGCCGTTACTCGGGATAGGTCACTGTGACCGACGTGCGGATTCCACCGCGGGGAGTAAAGTCGGCGATAATCGACATCCGTCGCGGCTGTGTCACCGCCACCAGGTCATCCAGAATGCGGTTGGTGACGTCTTCGTAGAACGCTCCGTGATTGCGGTACTGCTGCAGATAAAACTTGAGTGACTTGAGCTCAAAGCAAAGCTGATCGGGCACGTAGGTGATCGTCAGCGTTCCGAAATCCGGCTGGCCTGTGATCGGGCACACGGAGGTGAACTCCGGGCAGACGGTCTTGATCTCATAGTGCCGCTGCGGATGCGGGTTGGCAAACGTCTCCAGCGTCTCTCGGGTCGGAGCAGTCATCGGTTCGTGAGAAAATCGGTCATGTTGATCCGGGATTTCACCGGCGCGGAGCGGGTCAACAACCACGCCCAACTTTACTGATCGAGGCGATTCCGCGTCGAGTCCACAGGGATAGAATCATCCAAACAGGTGGAACCGCAGGATGGTGGAGGTGTCTTTGGGCCAGGAAATTGCGGTTTCCGGGAGTCTGGCCCATCATGAAGCGGCTGCTCACCGGACAGCGATTGCCTCCGGCTGGTCGCAATGTCGAGTGTGGTTCCCGTGCCCCGCTTCCGCGTCTCGGGTGCCGGGAACCGCCGCTCGACCGGCCGAGGTTGGCGCGGATCTGATTGATCGCACGCCGGTCGCGATGTGACGAGAGCGTGCAGATCAGACGCACCCACCAGGACGATCTCTCACTGCACGGGGTGGATGACGACCAGTTCTTCCTGATTGAGCGGGCGCGAGAGTTCGGCCGATTGCAATTCGACGCGGACGCGGGCTTCGCCCTTCTTGGCGGCCGTCAGCACGATATCGAATTGTTCCTCACCATCGATTCCCAGAGAATCGACCTCAAACTCAATCAGGTCGTCACTCACCTGAGAATAGCGGACGGGTCCCTTGGCATCGACGAATCGCATCTCCTCAGGGATCTCGACGAGCGTCCGCACCTGCGTTGCCGGCGCCGTGCCGCGGTTCTTGATCGTCAGTCGCAGCGCGACTTCGTTCCCCACGGGGACCGGTGCACCGTCATGGGCGACATCGACCTTAAGGGAGGAGAACCCGGCGACCCGCAGTTGGCTCGCGACTTCCGCCGCATGTCCGCGGGAATCGAACGCTCGCACCGTTGAGGCGTGCTCAGCCGCAGCCACCGGAGTGAGCGCCAATTGAACGGGTCGGCTGACTCCCGGTTCAAGTTGCCGCAGACGCCAGGTCACCGTCCGCCGTTGCGGGTCGAAGACGCCGCCGTCGGTGGCTTCCTCGAATCGCAAGCCGGTCGGCACGGTTTCAACGAGCGTGACTTCCGGGATGACTTCGCGGGATTGGTTGGTCACCGTGTTCGTGAACTTGGCCGCGCGACCGACGAATCGGTCGGCGGGTCCATCGCGACGGATGACCAATCGTGAGGCCAGTACGGAAACCTGCTTTACGGCCTCGACTTCAACATCGCCGTCGGCAGCCAAAATTGCACGGTTGGGAAATTCCCCCGGACTGACAGCCACCAACGTCAATTCGACATCTTTCGACTCACCGCTGCGCAGCGTTCCAATATCGTACTCCAGGTCGTCTCCCCGGGGGTGTTCGAGCCCCGCGGGAATGATGTTGCGAATGTAGACGCCCGTGGCTTCGGCCGCACCCGTGTTCGACAACGTGAAGCGATAGGGGGCCCGTTCGCCGAGACTGAGTTCTTCCGGTCCTTGAATCGTCAACCGGAGTTGGGGGGCGGTGATCACTGTCCGCGCAGCGACGGCGGTTTCAAAGCTCACCGTGGCGACGCTGCCGATCGCACCGGCGGAGGTCGGGACAACTTTGACTTTGATGGTGCGCAGTTCCCCGGGTGCGATGCGGCCGAGCGTCCAGATGAGCTTGCCGTCGGTTTCATCCATCGTGGCCTGTGGGCTGGTGCCGACCAGCCGCGAACCTTTGGGCGTCACATCCTTAACCACGACGTTCGCCGCGGGCGCCCGACCGATGTTCCGCACGAGGATGCTGTAAATGAGCGGTTTGCCGATGACGGCGTCCGGCGGGGCCTGCTTCTCGATCGTGATCTGCGCTTGTTGCGCCCCCACCGGTGAATCGGTTTCGACGGTCCCCACGCCCTGTAAGCTCGATGGGTTCAACTGAGGTTCAACGGGCGCCGCGGCTGCGGCCGTCCGTACCGGTTGACGAGCCGGCGTCTGTTGCTGACCGAAAGGTGCGAGCGGCAGGACCGATTGCGGTGCCGCGGACGTCCGGGAATCGTCAGTTGGTTCGTTCCGCACGAGCGAACCGGAATTGACTCGCGGGCTCTCGCGCGGTGGAGGCGGCGATTGCGGGACCGGTGAAATGACGCCAAATGGGTTCAGACCTTGATTCGCGCGCAGGTCTGTTGTGGGCGCCGCATCGACTGTTTGTGGAGGAAGCTGCGGCGTCGGCAGCCCACGTTCCGGCAATGGTGTGATCTCGTGTCGAGCCGCCTCGGCTGCGGGATTTGGGGCAGGGGCTGCTGCTGTCGCTGCGGCATCCGGGAAGAACAGCGCCGGTTCGTCCCGCGGCATGACCGCCTGCGGTTTCGCGGGTGCCTGCTGCGCATTTTTGGTCTCGGAGTCGGACTCCCACCCGGTCGCGCCTGGCAGTACGAGAAACGGATTTGCCGATCCGGAGTCCGGTCCTGCCTGTTCGTGAGACGTCTGGAGCACTCCAAAGGGATCATCGGATTCCGATGAATGGGGAGCCGAAGTCGGAACGGTTGCCAGATCGGAGATTTTTGGTTCAGGCGCTTTGGCCAACGTGGGCCCTTGCTCGACATGCTGGGCCGGAGGCGCCGCAGTCGCAACGTCAACCGGAGGCGCGGCCAGCTGTGGACCCGATCCCGCGAAATTGAGTGGTGCTGGTTCCGCGGGCGCGGTCGCCGCCGGATTGGTCTCCTGCGAGACGGTCAACACCTCGTCCAGCGCGGGAAACGAGGGTGCACTATTCGCCACGGCCGGCTGTTGTTCAGGAGCAGCGGGTTCCTCGTTTTGTTCCGGCAAGACATCGGAAAATGGATCGTAGGCGAGTGTGGGCTCTGACGATGAACTCGCGGCGAAGCCCGCGAATCCGTCCTCCGTCTGGTCGTCGGCCTGGTTCTCGATGTTCGACTCGTCTGCGCGCGCCGGCGACGTTGTGGCCCTGTTCGAGATGTCTTCTTTCTCAAACGACGCCATCAATTCTGCAAAGCGGCTGCGCTCGGGGGAATTCTCGGACGGCGTGTTGGACTTGGATTGTGCCCCTGATGCCGACGCATGGTCCAGGAAGGGATTCGAGGTGTCGGCGACGGCGTTCCAGTCATCAATGGGCGTTGGTTCCGATTCCGCCGGCTGCTTTGGCGTCTGATTTTTCTGCTGCTGCGGTTGATCCCACGACTGGACCTGTGGCCGGGACAGGAACGCGACGCCGTCATCGTCGTCGGATTTCGCGTGCTGCTCTTCCGGCTCGCGCAGTTGAAACTCGTCATCGTTTTCCGTGTTGGCGGTGGGCATCCTTTGCAGGAGGTTCCGTTGCGCCTGGTAGACGACGAGAAATCCGGCTCCCAGCACTCCGGCAAGAGCGGTGAGTTTCCAGATGGTGCTCTTCATGGGCGTCCTTTCCGTCACCATTCCCGGCACGCAGTCTGCGTGCACCGGGAATCCGTTCGACCGGGGTCGATGGTGTGCGCTCAATGCGCTTTTTGTCGTTTGAACCTTGCCTCACCCAACGAATCCGTCCTGGCCGCCCGCATCATTTCACCCGACGGAACCGCGGCGTTGTCCCCCTCTGGAATGCACATTTCGGCGGAAAAGGCCAGAAATTCTGGGAAAAATGCCCATTGGACCGCCCAGTGTTCCCGGAGAAGGCGGGTGTCATATCAGATCGCGACTTCAGCGGAAAGATGAATCGGCAGAAGCTGCCGAAGATCCGGCCAGCGTTTGCCGGCCTCGCGATTTCCCCGCAACCTGAATGCGACTGTGCACCAGGATCGACTGCCCCCGAGTGCCTCGACGACCATACAGTGCTCGGTCTCCCAACGGTGAATGGGATTGTCCGCATGCAAAAAGCCCGTGTCACGATGTTAGTCATGACAAGGGCTTTGTCCGTTGCAGGTTTTAAGCAGGCGCGGAAACGCCGCACGCGAAACCGCTTCGATTATGGCGTCGTGACATCGCGCTCGGCCGGCCGCGCGGGCGGAGTCGGATTCGTGGACTGCTCCTGCCCGTCAATGCCCGATCGCGCGGGGGAGTTGCTTTCGCCAGCGCGCTCGCTCCGGAGTTGGTCCAACTGCTGTCGCAGACGGGCATTCTCCTGTTGAAGCTCGTCAATTTGCCGCTGCATCTGTT
>JAHBXU010000384.1 GCA_019636315.1 Planctomycetaceae bacterium
AGGGGACAAAGTACGATGCGGCCGGCGTCGTCGAATTGTTGTCCGGATGGGTCGACAAGTATCCGATCTGTTCGATCGAAGATGGATGCTCGGAGGATGACTGGGAAGGCTGGAAACTGCTGACCGATGCGATCGGCGACCGTTGCCAGCTGGTCGGTGATGACCTGTTCGTCACCAACTCGAAACGACTGGCCGACGGAATCGCTCAAGGCGTTGCCAACAGCATCCTCGTCAAGGTGAACCAGATCGGCACGCTCACCGAGACGATTCAGGCGGTCGACCTGGCCTATCGCCACGGGTACACGGCCGTGATGAGCCACCGTTCCGGTGAAACGGAGGATACCACCATCGCCGATCTTGCAGTCGCGCTCGGAACCGGGCAGATCAAGACCGGTTCGGCGAGCCGCACCGATCGAATCTGCAAGTACAACCAACTCATCCGGATCGAGGAGATCCTCGGCGTCGCGGCCGTCTACGGCGGCACAATCTGAGTCGCGTGCGGGGCCTGGGTGTGTCGATGAGAACATCAGGCCCCCCGCTTGGGCGGCACCGTGAAGAACCGCGAGCGTGAGCGACCGCACCTGTCGCTGACGTTCCGGTCTCTCATGGCTTCCATCGCGATGGCTCGTTTGATTGTTGCCGTCCGTCCCATGCTCTCGCTTCTCGAACCGCGCCGCCGGACCGCGTCCCCACCCGCTCGCGGCATGCGACGGCAGCGGCCTTCGGGAGCAGTCGTTTCGGCGGCATTCTGGCTCTGCCTGCTGTCGGCCGCCGCGTTCTATGCTCTCGTCGTATTGTCGCCCAAAGCGGTTCGATGGTCGCAGCGGGCCGACGAGTACGCGCGGCTGCAGCAACGACTCCTGCACCTTCGAGAAGAGATCGATCGCGGCGAACGACTGATCCGCGAGTGGGATGCCAATCCTGCGTTGGCCCCCCCAGGCGTCTCACCGGCGAAACCGGGGGACAAAACCACCTCCATCGTCGTCGAAGAAACGCTCCGATTCCGAGGTGTCCCGGATCGCCAGGATGCTCCACACGACAGCGTGTCAGTGCATGCCAGTGTGCGAGTCCTGCAGTTCGTGGCCGGATCACGCATCGCACAGATGCTGGCACTCATCACGAGTGCGGCTCTGCTGATTCTGGCCTTCACCGTGTTCATGGATCGACAGACAACGGTCGTCAAACGCACGGACCTCCGCTGATCGCACTGGCGCGCCCCACATCGCCCGGCAACCCCGCCTGCCTGCGATTATCCAATGTCGCCTGAAGCGTCAGCGAAGATCTTGCCGGGGTTCCCTCGCTGACGCTTCGGGCTATGATGGACGCCGTTGTCTCACGAACTCGACACCGGCGTCTCCGCTCGTCAACGAGCCGCACGGGTCCGACTCCTGAACGCTTTCCGAAGAATACGCCACGATCATGGGTGCAGACGATGATGTCGTGGTGTCGGAGACGATTCGCATCCCGCGCTCGGAGTTGACGTTGCAGTTCTCGCGGAGCGGCGGGCCGGGGGGACAGAACGTCAACAAGGTGAGCAGCCGCGTTCAGCTCCGCTGGAACGTCCTGTCGACGCCATCTCTTCCGGCCGAGGTTCGTGAGCGACTGGAAGCCCACCATCGACGACGGATCACGGCAACGGGCGAGTTAATCATTACAAGCAGCCGCTATCGGGATCAGCCTCGCAACATCGAGGACTGCCTCGAAAAACTCCGGGAACTCATCGTCGCGGCAGCCGCAACACCCCGCCGTCGGCGACCGACAAAACCGTCGGCCGGCGCCCGCCGTCGCCGCCTGCAGGCGAAGCGGGAGCGTTCGGAACGCAAACAGACGCGCCGCCCACCGGGACGCGAAGCCGAATAGCGGCTGGTGCGCATGGCGCGCGCTGCAACTGATCTTGACGTTGCGGCACGGTTTGCCGGATAGTCCGCCGCGCGGCGGCACCGATCGGCCGCCGCAGGTGCAGTCGCACGTACAGGAGGCACGCGTCATGAAGCGCGGCATCATCAGTACATTCATCGCCGGATATCTTGGTGTGCTGCTGTACGGGCTGTTCTGTCATGCCCTGTACTACAAGGTCAACCAGCATACGGCGATGTACTTCATTGTCTGGGATATGTACTGCGGCTGGTGCGCGTATGAAACTCGCGCCCACGTCATCGGCGAAGGTGAGAGCGGCCAGTACTACGAGCTGGCTCCCGGCCCCTGGGGGAGCTTCAAGCCGCACGGCGACATTGATCGCAAGCATTATGATCACTCCGGAATGCACGCGATCTACATGGGGCTGAACGTTCTGAAGAACACCACGCACGAACCGATGACGCGCCTGTTCGTCGTCGAGGAAGCCTGGCCCCGCAAGTACAACCTGCCCGACGACCTGTGGGCTCGCCGCTATACCGAACCCAAGGATCGCATGTCCTACTATTATGTGCGCAGCGTCTATTCCCCCGACGGCATGCTGACTCAGCAAGGCCCGACGTGGCTCAGTCGCGTGTCGCAGGAGTGCGTGATGGATAATCCGCGGCTCCTGGCCGACATGAAGAAAGGGCGGCCCTTCTACGCCGTCGACGCCGACACGAGTTCCCGGCGGGTCGTTCCGACCGCCTATGAACTGCCGACAGCTCAGTAGGACACGTCCGCCGCTGGGGAACGTACATCCCTTCCGTGTGAACGATTCATCGAGAAGGTGTTCATGATGATCCGACGAATTCAATCCCGCTGGAATGCATTCTTCTTCGCGGAAGAAGTGCCGTACGGCATGGCGCTCGTCCGCATCACGCTTCCGCTCGTCCTGCTGATCGACGTGCTGCCTCGCTGGTGGTTTGCCCGCGAACTGTTCTCCATTGATGGGGCGCCGGCGCCTCTATGGGTCAACTATGGCAATGCGCCCCTCATTCCGGAGCTCTCTGGCGCAACCGCCGTGGCGCTCTACACGCTGTTGATCGCATGTCTGTTGACCGCCTGCGTCGGGTGGATGACCCGCACCTCGCTGGCGGTTGCGTGCGTCCTGTATGCAGGCTTTGGGTTGCTGGACGCGGTCGGCACGCTGACCAAGTATACCGTCATTGCTTCGCACGTCCTGTTCCTGCTGGCGTTCTCGCAATGTGGAGCGATCTGGTCGGTCGATGCCTGGCTGCGCCGACAGAACAACAATCCCCGCGTCGGGACCAGTTCGGCTCCCAAATCCCCCGTTTGGCCCACGCGACTCCTGCAGCTTCTGATCGGTCTGATCTATCTGGGGGCCGCCTTCACGAAGATGCACACGCCCGCCTATTTCAGCGGCGACCAGCTGGCCTTCTGGATGCTGGCCGACATGAACTTTCACAATCGAGTCGGCCAATACCTGTCCATGTACCCTCCCTTCTTGACGGTGACGGCCTATTTGACCATCGTCTGGGAAGTCCTGTTCGTCTATCTGATCTGGTCTCCCCTTTGGCGGTTGCCCGCGCTGGCGCTCGGCGTCGTCTTTCACATCATGACATACTTCACGCTGGGACTCACCATCTTTCCATTGGTCTACCTCGCGGCTTACCTGGCCTTCCTGCAGCCTGCGGAAGTCGAACGTCTGCTCGTATGGGGAAAACGTCTACTCGCCCAATTCGGGTTGTACGGCGGGCTCGTCCGTTCAGGCGCGACGGTCGTCCCATTCGCCACCATGCGGCAGCGTCCGGCATATGCAGCCGCAGTTTGGGGCATGGTGATGGCGGCCGTGGCGGTGATCGGCGTGGAAGTGGAACATCACCGGGATGTGTACGGTCGACGGACGGCGGTCGGCCCTTTGCCCCTCAAGCCGCTCGACCCAGAACTCGCGGCACAGATGCTTGGCCCCAGCCGTAAACTGCGGCCGCAGGATCTGTATTACGCGTTCGACATTGGCACCACGACGCTGGCGGGCTTGCTCTCCGATCGGCGCGATTCGTTTCGCTATGGGGAGCAAGCGATCGTTCAATGCACGCTGCAGCCGCCGCATCCCGATATGTGGGTCGAACTCAATGTGCTTGACCGGGAGAACCATGTGCTGCGGCGGATCGGACAGGTCGTCCCCCGCGAGAACCTGCGGACCGAATTCTATTTCTCTTTCGACGAGTCACTGGAACCGGGGACGTACGACTTCGCTTTGCGGTACGACGGCGTCGAACTCACTCGCCGCCGTGTGACGCTCGCCGGCCCCGCCGCCACGCTCACCGCCGCGCGCTGACTCCGATTGCTGACCGGATTCCCTGTCCGACGGCCCTGCCGTCGGACAACGGTCGCGCGATTGCTGCATCCTTGGGAATGCATCTGATGCGTTCTCCGCGTCGTTGGACGGCAGAGCCATCGGCCAGGGATATGGAAACACACGATCTCGGGCTCGTCCCGATCGATCGGCGCGATGGATCCGCCATCCGCAGGCACGACGTCCACCGGTGCGCTCGGCGTGAAATCTGCCGCCCCACCCTGGTATAATGCTCGTGCGGAACCTCTCTCTCAAAATGATCCGCTCTCGCATTACTCAGACGTTCTCGTCTCAGCCATCCAGGAGATCTATATGGCCACCGCGACTGCCAAAGCCCCCGCACCCGCACCCGTTGCCCGTCCCAAAGTGCGCCGCACCCAGATCCTCATTGACGGCCAATGGTGCGACGCGGCCAGCGGAGAGACCTTCGCCACCTATCATCCGGCGACAGAAGAGAAGATCGCCGACGTGGCCCTCGCCGGAGCGGAGGACGTCGACCGCGCCGTCAAAGCCGCGCGGCGTGCTTTCGAGGAAGGGCCCTGGCATGAGATGGACGCCCGTGACCGCGGCATTCTCCTCAACAAACTGGCCGACCTCATCGAGAAGAACATTGACGAGCTGGCCGCGCTGGAAACACTCGACAACGGCAAGCCGATCAGCGACGCCCGGGCCGCCGACCTGCCACTCGTCGTCGATTGCCTCCGTTACTACGCCGGCTGGGCCGACAAAATCCACGGCGATACGATCCCTGTCCGCGGCA
>JAHBXU010000385.1 GCA_019636315.1 Planctomycetaceae bacterium
CATTGGGATGGCGCAGATCGGATTGCGGCTGGGCAACGAGAGATTACACACCGTCATGACGGACTTCGGATTCGGCCGCAAAACGGGCGTTGAAATCCCTGGCGAGGCGGCCGGTGTTCTGCGACCGTTGTCGGCCTGGAATGACTTTTCGACCGGTTCGATTCCCATGGGGCAGGAACTCGCCGCGACGCCGCTCCAGGTGATTGCCGCGCATGCCGTGCTCGCGAATGGAGGACGGTGGATCACGCCGCACCTGGTATTGCGACGGGCCGGCAATGGACCGTCGAGCAGCGTCTTGTCCAGAACAGTCCTCAGTCGGAGTACAGCGGCCTGGATGACGTCCGGTCCGATGGTCGATGTTGTACGCGTCGGCACGGCGAGACAGTCGGCTGTACCGGGACTGTCCGTGTTTGCAAAGACCGGCACCGCACAGAAATTCGACCCCGCGACGGGCGCCTATTCGCACGATCGACACGTTTGCTCGTGCATCTGCGGCGCTCCGGCGGATCAGCCACGACTCCTGATCCTCGTCACCGTGGACGAACCGAAATCCGACAGCGAACGATCGGGTGGGACGGTGGCTGCGGCTGCAGCCGCGGACATCCTGCGACAGTCATTGGACCTGCTTCCGGGCGATGGCCCGACGTCCTCGTCGCGCGATCGATGGGCGACGGATTCCAGCGGTTCGTGGCAGCGCATTGCAGAACCGCTAACGCGTTGACGTGCCGGCGGGGCGTGATTCGAATGCTCCCAGATCAAGCGGGCCGTCGATTGTTCGACGACGGGCGCCGCGCGGAGCCGCGAACTCCCATTCGAGCGAGAGTTCATAACCGTCGGCCAGTTTGAGCGACGGTCCCGCATCAATGCAGGGCGAGTCGGGCGCGGGACGGAAATCAAACTGGCCAGCATCCGTCAACGCCGGCGATTCGCCTTCGAGGTTGTCATGCGCGTCCACTCTCCCTTGGAACGCGTCTTCGTGGGAATTGACCCATCCGCGGTGGATCCAGTTACGAGCCAGTTGTGCTTTCCCCGATTCGTCAAGAATCGCCAGGCGCGCGCCGGCCGCCGTTGAATAAAGGATGTTGCCCGAAATGACGGCCGTCTCATCATTCGTCGAGAGACGCACGAGCGTCGTTGGCCCGCTCCGTTGTGAAACAACCGTATTGTGCAGCAAGTACAAGGTGCCTTTGCGGTACAACGACTCGTCTCCGTTGTCACCGCCATAATGCACGATCTGGTTGTTGCCCGCATCCTCGGGTTCAATCAGCACGTTCCCATACACAAACGTTCGCCGGTATCTCGGATCGCGGCGAATGGCCTCGCTGTCGTCGCCTTCCACAAGATCGAGCTGCCGATTGCCACCTTCAATCCAGTTGTATCGCACGACAAGCCCCGCGGAGCGATCTTTGAGGTTATTCCCCAGGCAGCCGGCCCCCAGCGATTCGAACCGATTGAACTGGTAGGTCATACCGCGGCTTGCCGTATAACTGTTGTGCTGGGAAATCGACCCACGCACGCCGTTGTTCCGCAGTTCGCATCCTTCGAGCAGCACTTCGCTCGATTCATGCGCAGAGAAGAATCCGTTGGCGCAATTACGGAGGACGCAGTTGCGAATCGTGATGTGTGATCCGCTCTCGACATAAATCGCCGACGCGGCGTCCGAGTATGTCTGCAGCCCGCCGCGGCCGAAGAACCAGTAATCGGGATGGGCGCCGCGGATCTCCAGATTCTCGATGACGATGTGCGCCGGGTCGTCCGCTTCCGGGATCCGTGCGCCGCCGATTTTGATGACGGCCCGCTCCTCACTCCAGAAATTGAGCGGCGGCGGAGTGACGGCCTGTTCGCCGTCGATTCTCGGCAATTGACCCTCCGGTCCCGGAACGCCCCGCACGATGATCGGCTGCTCCGCGGTCCCACGACCGGCCATGACCCATTTGTATCGATAGGCCTGTTCGCGCCAGTGAATAAACACCACGTCGCCGGCCTGCAACGCGTGCCACGGTACCTCAAACGGACTTTCCAGTTGCTGTCCGGGACCGGCGTGATACTCCAGAGCGTCCGCAGTTTGCGGCAGCAAGAGCGCCAGGAATCCCGCCGCAATTCGCGCCCGTGTCCCCGTCAATGTTCGCAGCATGACGTCGTCCTGACGGAGTTCCATACGTGCACGGCGTGGTTTATTTCTTTAACGCATCAGCATCGGCCGCGAAGTTGACCGACTCGAAGCCGGCAGCGCGGCACAGATCGTACACGCTGATGACGTCCTGCATCGGGACCTGGGCGTCGACATCGAGAATCACCGGGATCTCTCGCGACAGGTCTGCCAAGGTGTGCAATGGACCGGCCAGTTCGGCAATTTCAGAAAAGCGTCGTTGGTTCATACCCACCAGCGTGCGCCCGGACGCATCCCGATGCAGCGCGAGCCAGACTTCGTCGTTCCAGGGATCGCGATCCACCGGGTCGCTACTCTCCACGCTCCCCGCTGCGGTCATCTCCGTGGGGAGTACCGACTCCCGCACTTGCCCAGCCGCGGCACACATGAAAAACACCAGCAGCAGAAAGACGACGTCGATCATCGGCGTCATCACGTCGTTCTCGCGACTGCCGGCCGGCTGGGCATGAATGGATGGAATTCGCATCAGAGGCCACGAGGATGTCAGTCGTTGAAGGTTCGCGCCGTCGAAATGTCCTGCGGCACTTCTCAGAATGTGCCACGATGACTGCCGCGGGACGAAATGCTTTTTCACCCGTCGATCCGTCGATCGGGTTGGACGGCCAGCCAACTGACGGCCCCCACCAGATAGAACGCGCCATGAAGGTAGATCACGAGATTCCAATCTCCACCGGTCCGCCGGATTGTATCGAACCAGGCGCCGAGCGACATCGGC
This sequence comes from Planctomycetaceae bacterium, assembly GCA_019636315.1. Lineage (GTDB taxonomy): Bacteria > Planctomycetota > Planctomycetia > Planctomycetales > Planctomycetaceae > JAHBXU01. The sequence goes on from JAHBXU010000385.1 coordinate 2,886, forward strand.
AAAATGACCCCGGCCAGACATCCGGCCATGTTCATCACGCCCATCGCAACAGCCGTGTGTCGACCACCAATGTCAATGGTCGCCGCCCACGTTGCGGGCATCGCCAATCCAGAGAAGACGGCCCCGACCGCGATCACAGCCGCCAGTTGTGCGGGTGTCGACGTCCACGCAGAGGCCAGCGTAAACAACCCACATGCCGTCATCGCAACGACTGATGTCCCGGTGCGACTGATCCACGCACTGCCCGTCGTCCGCAGCAGCCAGTCAATCAGCACCCCTCCCGTAAGACTCCCGACAACCACGGCCATCAGGGGCAGACTGTTAAGCACCCCGGCCGCTGCCTTGGGGACGCCGTGCGCATACTCCAGAAAGGCGAAGAACCAGGTGACAAAGAACGAGTATCCCGCAGCGCGGCAAAACGACTGTACACACAGCCCCCACATGCTGGCCGAGGCGAGCATCGCGAGACTCACCGATGTCTCACCAATTGGAGCAGAATATGCCTGCATTTCGGATTCCTGAGCTGAGTCCGATGCACGGATCAATCGCACTTCGGCGTCATTGACACCGGGATGGTCGCGCGGGTCGGTGCGAAAGTACCAGCCGAACCCGACAGACCACACGAGGGAGACCATTGCATAACCGACGAAGACGCCCCGCCAATCGAAATCGTCGGACAACAACCGGCCGGTGAGCCACAACGTGAACGCTCCGCCGACGGACATGGCCGCTCCGACGCCCGCACTGCACTTCCCCCGACTGGCGAGCGGGATCCAATCCTTGACGATTTTCGCTGACAACGGGACAAGCCCCGCCTGAAAGGCGCCGAGCAGAAATCGCGATCCCCACAGTGCGCCAAACAGTGATGCGGCCGCCGTCCAGATGTTGCATAGCGACCAGAGAACACTGATCAGGACGAATGCCGCCCGGGTCCCGATGCGGTTGCCCAGCCATCCTCCCGGCACCTGAAAGATGAGGTATCCCAGCATGAACGCGCTCATGAGCTGACCCATCTGGGCGTCGTTCAAGCCCACATCCTGCTGAATCGTGGTGTTTGCCGCCGAGATGCAGTAGCGGGTCAGGTAGGCGCTCGCAGAGGCGAACGCGACAAACGCGAGCACGATCCAGCGGACCCTGGTCGGTGTGCACGCATCCGGTTCGCGGGGATCGAAAGCCATCACAGAGGGAGGCCGATGGGACCGGGCCTGAGACCCGCCGGTTGAAGATCGTCCGTGTCATCTCGCAAGCGACAGGGTGACGCCGCGAGCTCCGGCCGTCGAATGGTGCGAGCGCTCCGATCAACGGCCGGTCCGAGTGGATGCCATCGTACCCGCGAAACCCGCAGGAGACCATTGCGGATGGACCACGCGGCCCAATAGATTGTGAGCGCTCAGGGCTGTCGTTCGGCATCGAAAGGGCGATTGCCGACGTCTCGCCCCTGATGTCTCGGCGAGGAACCATGACGCCCGACGCTTCTCCATCCCGCGAATCTCGATCTGCGGAAGAGATTCAGCGATGGCTCACACTCAAGTTGTGCGAGCAGGCTCAGCTTGAGCCCTCAGAAATTCGCGGGGATGAGCCGCTTGTGGCGCATGGCGTCGGCTCGATGCAGTTCGTCGTGATCGTCGGCGAACTCGAAGACTGGCTCGGCTGCCGTTTCGTGGGCAACCCCATCACTCGCTATCCGACGATCAACAGCCTCTCCGCCTTTCTGGCCCGCGAAACCGAGCAAGGGAAGACGGTCATCGATCCGTCAATCGACTAACATCAGGCGACGGGCGAGCAGAAACGCTCGCGTCCTGCGGAGAACGTGCGAACCGGGACACGGGCAATGGCACGCGACCAGGACAGCAACCCGAAGCGTCAGCAAGAGATCGTTTGATAAATCCGTCACGATCGCAACGGGTGACCATCTGCACACAGCGGCGACCCATTCGAGAATTGCCTTCCGAATTGGTCTCAGTGTGGATCTCGCTCCGGGACCCGCTTTGCCCCATGGAGACATTCTCCGCAGCGTCCGCCTGTCTGCCGCCTCGCGTCGTCGCTCGACCGGCATTATGACTCTTCGGACGCCGCGGCTTCGCC
>JAHBXU010000386.1 GCA_019636315.1 Planctomycetaceae bacterium
CGTGACGCTCTACAACAAGCTGAAGAAGCTGGAGATCCCGATTTAGCCCGCCCTCCCCGCGCCGCTTCAATGCGCGCAGCGTCCTTCACGGTGGAATTCGTCCCAGCGGCTCCACGCGTAGTCCCACTCCATCCACATCCGCAGAATCGACCACAAGTGCCGCATGCGGGTCAGCTGCTCCTGCGGCAATTTCGACTGGCTGGCGGTCGACTCCATCGCTGCCGATCGAAGTCCCCATTGCTCCGCCAGCGCCTGACAAAGTCCGTCGGAGGACAAGTCCCGCTCGCTATCGTCATCCAGATAGCCGGCTCCCTGGGCCGCCACAAACAACTCGAACAACCGCGAACGGGCCGGATCGAGTTCCAGCGGCTTGTCCGACGCCTCGGCCTGCTGCACGATGCGGTCGATCTCTTCAAGAATCTGATCCGCCAAGTCTGGACCGGTGGAAAGGGAGTGAGCCATGCCCCAAGGTCTCTGTCGGGAACCGAATAATCCGAAAGACGCCCTTAAGAAACCAGACGCGACGCCGTTTCGCAAGCCTGCACGTCCCAACTCGCTTCGTGTTCTGTCAAAAAATCGGCCGGCCTGCACGTGGACGACCGTTCCGCTGCAATGTCGCGGAGCGCGAGTCAGGGGCTGCAAAGCGATGCCGGCAAAAAGCGGCCGAGCGACCGGTCAGGGGGTCCTGACCGGCAGCAGGTCGCGGACAATGGCCGTCATGGAAACAACGCCCGTTCTGAGCGTGAGACGGATATCCGGATAGTATTTTGATGAGTGCAGGGAAGGCGGCGTGCGCCCGAGCGCGGCATATTCGCTGAGCCGCTCTCGCGTCACCGAACCGAGCTTGTACATCATGATCGGAACACCGGCCGCGCCGTAGCGGCTGAAATCCTCACCCCCCATGGAACGATCGGCGCGGACGACGTTTTCCTCGCCAACGGCCTCCATCAGGACAGGAGCCAGTCGCTCCGTCAGCCGCTCGTCGTTGAACAGCGAGGGCGTCCCTTCGTCAAACTCCACCACAGGTTCCGGCGCCCGGAACGATTGGGCAATCGCCAGGGCCTTGCGTCGGATGGCCTCCTGCAGGTGTTTGCGTACTTCTGGCGAATAGCTGCGGATCGTCAGCTGGAGATGGCATGTGTCCGGGATGACGTTGTGCTTGGTGCCGCCGTGAATCGAACCGACGGTGACGACGGCGGGTTCCAGCGCCGAAATCTCGCGGCTGACAATCGTCTGCAGATCCACGATGAGTTGGGCGGCCTGCGCAATGGGATCGATGCACCCCTGCGGAAACGCGCCGTGCCCACCGCGGCCTTTTAACGTAATGTCGCAACTGTCGACATTGGCGAGCGAATATCCGCTGCGATACCCCACCATCCCGGCGGGAACGAACGAGTCGACATGCAGCGCTACCGCGAAATCCGGCCGTGGGAAACGTTCGAACAACCCGTCTTCGAGCATCGCCTGTGCGCCGGCGCCCAGTTCTTCGGCCGGTTGACCGACCAACAGCACCGTTCCCTGCCATTCATCGCGATGGGCGGACAGGTAGCGCGCCACAGCGATCAGATTCGTCATGTGGACGTCATGCCCGCAGGCATGCATCACGCCCGTGTTGTCACCGTCTTCGTTGATCGCCCGTACCTGACTGGCAAACGGCAGTCCGGTCTCCTCTGTCACCGGAAGGGCATCAAGGTCGCTGCGCAGCATGAGAGTTGGCCCGTCGCCGTTTCGGAGTCGTCCGACGACACCATGCCCTCCCACATTTGTGGTCACGTCGCATCCTGCCGCTCGCAACTCCTCCGCCATCCGCTCGGCGGTCTGCTCTTCCTGAAACGACAGCTCCGGATGTTGGTGAAAGTGCGTGTAAAGGGCGACAAGGTCGTCCATCTGGTGATCGACCCAGGCCGCGGCGTCGCCTGCAATCAGCGCCGGTGATAGCGCGCAGATGCACGCCACGAGAACCGCAGGTCGCACCCAACTCCGACGAAAGCACCCAGTCATCGTGCAATCCTTTCAGGCAGTCAAATCCCGGCGGCGATGTGCATCAACGACACAGATGCACGAGCGCGAAGGAGCACTCCCAGAATGGCGCGGCAACATGACGGAGGACTCCGCCGCACGAAGAACTCTTCGCGCATCCGCAGAGTCCGTTCTGCCAGAGGCGATCGAATGTGAATGGACTGAGGCTACCCGCCGAAGTCGTCGAACGCAATGTTCTCCGGTTCGACCCCCAGGTCGTCCAGCATCTTGAGCACGGCCTGCAACATGAGCGGTGGGCCGCAGATGTAGTACTCAATGTCCTCGGGCGCCGGATGCGACTTCAAGTAATGTTCGTACAACACTTGATGGATGAAGCCCGTATATCCCGTCCAGTTGTCCTCGGGCATCGGCTCGGACAGCGCGATGTTGAGCTTGAAATTGGGATTCTTCTCTTCGAGCGCGCGAAACTCGTCGACATAGAACAGCTCGCGCATGGACCGCCCGCCGTACCAGTACGAGATCTTGCGGTCGGAATGCCGCTCTTTCAGAAGCTCAAAAATATGCGACCGGAGCGGGGCCATCCCGGCACCACCGCCGATATAGATCATCTCGGCGCCCGTCTCCTTAATGAAGAACTCGCCGTAGGGGCCGGAGATCGTACATTTGTCGCCCGGCTTCAAGTTGAAGATATAAGACGACACCTTGCCCGGCGGGGTTCCATCCGGCGCGCGCGGCGGGGGCGTCGCGATGCGGACGTTGAGCATGATAATGCCCTTCTCGCCCGGATAATTGGCCATCGAATAGGCACGAAATACCGGCTCCGTCACTGTCGATTTGAACCGCCAGATGTTGTACTTGTCCCAATCTTCGTGGTACTTCTCCTGGACGTCGAAGTTCTTGTATTCGACGACGTGCGGCGGGACTTCAATCTGGATGAAGCCCCCCGGCTTGAAACCGACTGATTCGCCCGCGGGGAGTTCGAGAACCAGTTCCTTGATGAACGTGGCGACGTTGTGATTCGAACGAACGGTGCAGACCCATTTTTTCGTTTCGAATACTTCGGGCGGGACCTCGATTTTCAGATCCTGTTTGACCGCCACCTGACACGACAACCGCAACCCCTCGCGGGCCTGCTTCTTATTGATGTGGTTCCGTTCCGTCGGCAGGATGTCTCCGCCACCTTCAAGCACGTGGACCTTGCATTGGGCGCACGTGCCGCCGCCGCCGCAGGCCGAGGAGACGAAGATGCCGTTGTCCGCCAGCGCGCCCAGCAGCTTTCCACCGGCGGGAACGCTGATCCGCTTCTGATCGTTGATCAGAATGGAGACCGCCCCGCTCGCCACCAGGAGCCGCTTGGCAAACAGGATGAGCACGACCAGCAGCAGCACGATGGCCGTGAAGAACGTGACTCCGAGAACGATTTCCGTCATGGGACGTGAGTGGTGTGTGGTGAAAACGTGAGTGGTGAGTCGTCCAGGGCGAATTCGGTCAGCGACAAGTGGCGATTGACTCCCGTGCCGATGCTGGCCTGTTCCCCGCCATCAGATGTCAATCCCGGCAAACGCCATGAAAGCCATGGCCATCAGGCCGACGGTAATAAACGTGATTCCCAGCCCCTGCAAGCCGGCCGGGATATCGCTGTACTTAAGCTTCTCCCGCACACCGGCCAACGCACAGATCGCCAGCGCCCAGCCGAGTCCGCCGGAGAATCCATAGTTGAGCGCTTCGAGCGGCGTGTAGTCGCGCTCCACCATAAACAGCGTCCCGCCCAGAATGGCGCAGTTGACTGTGATCAACGGCAGAAAGATCCCCAGCGCGTTGTAGAGCGGTGGGAAGAACCGGTCCAGCGTCATCTCCAGGATCTGCACCATCGCGGCGATCGTCCCGATATAGCTGATCAGCCCCAGGAATCGCAGATCCGTCCCTTGCAGCGCGTAGATCCCCGTCCAGTTGAGGGCATTCTCTTTGAGAAAGTAGTTGTAGATCACGGAGTTCACGGGAACGGTGATCGTCTGAATCACGATCACGGCGATCCCCAATCCGGCAGCGGTCTTCACGTTCTTCGACAGCGCCAGGAACGTGCACATTCCAAGGAAGAATGCGAGCGCCAGATTCTCCTCGAAGATCGCCGTGAAAAACAGGGAGAGATGATGTTCCAGCATGACCCAGGGAGAGCCTTACGAAGGAGGTGCTGCAATTGTGCGAATTCGGATTGGGCCGTTCCGGGGCCGACGGGCTAACTCTTGCCAATCTGGTCGGTCTTCCAGGTCCGCAGGGCCCAGATGAACAATCCAATGATGAAAAACGCGCTCGGCGGCGTGAGCATCAGTCCGTTCGGAACGTACCAACCGCCTTCCGAGGCGAGCGGCAAAACGACATGTCCCAGGACCTTCCCGGATCCCAGCAACTCCCGGATGAACCCCACCACGACGAGGATCATCGAATAGCCCAGCCCGTTCCCGATTCCGTCCAGAAAACTCAACAGCGGGCCGTGACTCATCGCGTACCCTTCGGCCCGGCCCATCACGATGCAATTGGTGATGATCAGCCCGACGAACACCGAAAGCTGCCGACTGATGTCGAATAAGTAAGCCCGCAAGAATTGGTCCACGAGAATGACCAGCGACGCGATGATGGTCATCTGCACGATGATGCGAATACTGCTGGGGATTTGCCTGCGGACCAGGCTGACGGCGGTATTCGATGACGAGATCACGAAGATCACGGCCAGGCACATAACCAGGGTGGTTGCCATCTGCGTAGTAACGGCCAGCGCGGAACAGATTCCGAGTACTTGCAGAGTAATCGGGTTGTTATTCCACAACGGGTCAAACAGCACGTCGACCGCTTCGGATTTAGCCATCGTCGCTTCCTTCCGTCAGCAATTCCGGCCGCTGATTGATGTTCCGCAGGAACGTTTGAAAACCATGCTCGCCGAACCAGTAATCGATCATGTTGGTCACGCCGTTTGCCGTGATCGTCGCCCCCG
>JAHBXU010000387.1 GCA_019636315.1 Planctomycetaceae bacterium
GGCATCGACATCGCGGCCCCCGGCTCAAGCATCTATTCCACACGCCCCGACAACACGTACGCGAGTCTCAGCGGAACGAGTATGGCGGCGCCGAATGCCGCTGGCGTCGCGGCGCTGATCTGGTCGGCACATCCCACATGGACCCGGGACCAGGTCGCAGCGCAACTCGTTGGAACCGCCGACAACATTGATGCGCTGAATCCCGATTATGAAGGCTTATTGGGCAGCGGCCGCGTTAACGCCAATCGCGGCGTCAACGAAACGCTGGCCCCGCCGCAATTGCAATTGTTCGGCCTGCCTGCCGGCTCGTTGCCGGTGATCGCCCCCACCACACGTTTGACCGTCGACCTGCACAACATTTTCGAGAAAACGACGATTGAGGACGCCGCAAGCTGGAAGCTCACATGGGCTGGTCCGGACGACATGTTGGGAACGGGGGATGACGTCGACATTCCGCTGGCAGCGCCCACCAACTACATGATCGGCACGAACCAGATCGATTTGCATGCGCTGTCGCAATTACCCCCCGGACTCTTCCGCTTCTCGGCGCGGGCCAACCTGCTGAAGGATCCGTTCGGGACGTCTCTTGACGGCAATGACGACGGCACGGCGGGCGACGACTACGTCAAGGAATTCATTGTCGAATGGCCACAGGCTCCCCCTCTGGCGTCGCTGCAGACCATCAATGGCGGCGAAATGAATCGCTCCGGGATTCGCGAATTGACGATCGCATTCGACCAACCGGTGACGGTGACGTCTGCGGGGTCGCTGACATTGTTCAATCAGTCGAATGGACAGTTCGTCAGCCTGGGCACGGCGACGCTGATCGGGAACGGGACCACATCGATCACATGGGTGCTTGCCGACGGACCAGGCGGAATGAGCGACATTGTGTTGCCCAACGGGCGATATGCGGCCGGGCTCGCGATGGACGCCGTGACGCCGGGGCTCGCGTGGCCGTTGGCATTCGAGTTCCATAAGCTGGCGGGCGACATTGACGGCGATGAACTGGTGAACTTCAACGACTACTTTGCAGTACGGGAGCACTTCGACGCGTCTGGCTCCGCCTATCGGCCGGGGGACGGCGACGGCGACGGCCTGGTGAATTTCAATGATTATTTCGCCGTCCGCGAGAACTTCGACGCGGTCCTGCCGGCGATGACAGCCGGTCTGGCGGCATCAATCACCGAACCACCGGCCGGTGGGCTGCTGGAACAGGAACCCGAAGCGACGACACTCGTCGCTGTGCTGGGATCGCCGGTTGATGCTGCGGGGACCGTGGTTAAGCTGAAGTCAGACAAAGAGGAGGACGGCCCAACCACCGTGGTTGCTGCGTCTCCGGTGCGATCGCCCCTTAATTCGTCCGACGACCCCGACGACTCCGGCAAAGGGTTGCTCAAGTCAACGGCCTTGGCGAAATCGTCAGTCTGAACCTCTCCTGCCCCGTCGCGATTGATAAGGTCGGTCTCGCCAGGCGATGCACCGCGGGTGTATTCCCCGATCATTTGCGATCGACGCAAATTACGCAGTCGAAAGCGGACCGGATGCTGCGCGGTCGGTGAAGATGCGAAATCGGCACAGGCGGAGTTTCTGCAGCCAATACTGGACGGCGATCCAGAGCGTGGTGCAACCATACTTGACGCTCCGGCGAAAGTTGATGCTGCTCGCCTCGTCGAAGTACCGCACGGGGACGGGAACGTCTCCCAGCTTGAATCCGAAATAGACCGCCTGTGCCAGGAACTGGCTATCGAAGGCAAAGTCATTCGTGTTGTTCTGCCAGGGGACGGTTTCCAGGACCTCGCGGCGATAGGCGCGAAACCCACTGTGAAAGTCTCCCAGATTCTGGCCGAACGCGATGTTCTCGACCGTGGTGAGGAACCGGTTGGCAATGTATTTCCAACCGGGCATCCCTCCGGCAAGTGCTTCGCGCCGCGTCCGGATGCGGCTGCCCAGAATCACATCGCAGATGCCGAGCCGCAGGATCTCGACCGCCACGGGGATGACACGCGAGTCGTACTGGTAGTCGGGGTGAATCATGACGATGTAGTCGGCCCCGGAGTCGAGCGCCGCACGATAGCACGTCTTCTGGTTTCCGCCGTACCCGAGGTTGTGCTCGTGGACGATGACGGTCAGCCCCAGATCCTGGGCCAGACGGGCCGTATCGTCCGAACTCCGATCATCGACGAGGATGATCTCGTCCACGGAGCCTGTGGGGATGTCGTCGAGCGTGCGGCGGAGGGTTAGGGCGGCGTTATAGGCCGGCATTACGGCGACAACGCGGCCGGTCGGTTGCGGGCAGGGGGGCGGAACGCGAGCGGCCTCCGATGCTGTCAAAACTGATGCCCTTCCTGCGGTCCGTGTTGGGTGAGCGTGAGCACTTCGGGTCCGTGCTCGGTCATCAGAATCGTATGCTCGAACTGAGCCGAAAAAGAACCGTCGGCGGTGGTCACCGTCCATCCATCCAAGGCCGGCGGCGACGTTTGCTTTGCCCCCAGATTGAGCATGGGCTCGATGGTGAAGCACACGCCCGGCACGAGCACATCGCGACTGGCCTGGGGGAGCGGATAATGCGGCACACCAGGAGGTTGATGAAATCGCCGGCCGAGACCGTGCCCCTGATATTCTTCCACGACGCTCAAGCCGCGGTCGTGCGCAAGTCGCGAGATTGCGTAACCGATTTCAATAACGCTGCTCATCGGCTTGATCACGCGAATGCCGCGCCACATCGCGTCAAATGTCGCCTGGACGAGTCGCCGCACATCCGACGAGACGTCGCCGATTAGAAATGTTTCAGACGAGTCGCCGTACCAGCCATTGACGATGGTCGTCGCGTCGACGTTGACGATATCGCCATCGCGGAGGACATAGTCGCCGGGGATGCCGTGACACACCACCTGGTTGACGCTGGTGCAGATATGCTTCGGATACCCCTTGTAGCCCAGACAGGCCGGTCGATGCCCATGATCCCGCGTGAACTCCTCCGCGAGTCGGTCCAGTTCCCGCGTGGCGACGCCCGGCTGGACGTACGGACGGAGATAGTCGATCAGTCGGGCGTTGAACTCGCCGGCTTCCCGGAGTTGCGCGCGCTGACGCTCATTGTAGATCGGCGGCCGCTTGCCGCGCGTCAGACCTCGGATGACTCGGTTCCACATAGATGCGCTATTTTTAGCCGGCGGCCGCGCGGATTCAACTGGACGTCATCGCGCAGGGGCGGCGGCATGGCGGTAGCGCCCCAGTCGGACGAACGGATGTCCCTCATCAGTCACCGGTTGAGACGACAGGCGATCCCCAGGCTCGTCCGAGATGCGGCGACGCTTCGCTGCGCCCCACTGCTTCAGACAGGTCGTTCTCAGACAGGTCCCGCGGGTTACCACTTCGAGACGACCAAGACGACCATGTGAAGGCACTTCCCTGCGGCTGGCCCCGCTGCCGAATGGACGCCGTCAGACTTGCACGCGATGGCAGCGCTTACAGCGCTTCAGCTGGCACAACGCGCCGCACTTGGGACACCGCCGCCGCTTCTTGGCAATTTTCGCTTTTGTCCGTGGCCGATAAACCATCTCGTTCTTCCTTCCAGTCGCTGTGCGCAGTTCAAAAAATCGGGTCGCTCAGGTTATCGAACCCAGTGACGTCCTGCAATTGCTCCCGTGGACGTGACCCGTTCGGACACCGGAACGGAGCGTGGGAATGTTCTTGGTCGCCGGGCTTCCCATGAGCTACAATCATCAGTGACGAGCGCCCAGATCATGCGGGGCAAATGCATTGACCGCGCTGCCATTGCGGATTGATGCCGTCCGCGCGGCCCCGGGAGACATTCAGGGCTGTCTCAACGGCGGCGGCCAAACCACCGAAGCGGGGAGGGACTCTCCAATGCATCGCGAAACCGTCGGCCGGCCCATGGAGATTCTGCTCGTCGAGGACAGCGTTGCGGCTGCAAAACTCGCCATCGGCGTCATCAAAAAAGGAGACTTCGAGCATCGCCTGACGTGGCTGCGCGACGGACAGGATGCGTCCCAGTTCCTGCATCAGGCCGGCATCTATTCGCAGGCGCCGCAGCCTGACCTGATCCTGCTGGACCTCGGATTGCCCAGCAAGGACGGGCGCGAGGTGCTTTCTGAATGCAAATCGGATGAGCGTCTCAGAAGTATTCCCGTTGTGATACTCACAGCATCGACGGATCAGACCGACATCGTGCGGAGCGAGAACCTCAATGTCCAGGCCTACCTGATCAAGCCGGTCGATCTGAAGAAGTTTCTGAAGCTCGTTCGGGAATTGAAGACGTTCTGGAAGGAGGACATGATCATCCCTCGTACGGACCAGTCCCTCTCCGACGGCGAAATCAGTATCGGCCTGTTCGACAGGCCGTGACGCGGCGTGAAGGGGTGTCAGCCCGCGCGTTGCCGCCGCTTGCGTTCGTTCTCCGTGAGCCAGATTTTTCGCAGCCGGATCGCGCTCGGCGTCACTTCGACGTACTCGTCCGACTCGATGTATTCGAGCGCGACTTCGAGGGACATGTCGCGGGGCGGTTGCAACAGAATCGCATCGTCCGCGCCGGAGGCGCGGATGTTGGTGAGCTTCTTCTCGCGGACCGGATTGACCACCAGGTCGTTATCACGTGAGTTCTCCCCGACGATCATCCCTTCATAGACTGCGGCGCCGGGAAGCACGAAGAGCTCGGACCGTTCCTGCAGCTTCCACAAGGCGTATGCCGTCGCCTGACCGTTCAGTTGTGAAATGAGCACCCCGTTCTTCCGCCGCGGAATTTCTCCTTCGATCCGGCGATAGTCGAGAAACCGGTGGTGCATCACGGCGCGGCCGCGGGTGGCGTTCAGCAGCCTTGTGCGCAGTCCGATCAGGCCTCGCGCCGGCACGGTGAATTCCAGATGCGAATGCCCGGTCGATCCCGAACTCATTTCCTCCAGTTGACCCCGGCGGACCGAGACCAACTCCATTACGGATCCGACATCC
>JAHBXU010000388.1 GCA_019636315.1 Planctomycetaceae bacterium
ACTTTGAGAAACTGGTCGATGTTGCGGATGACCGTATCACGCTGCTCGACGGCGCCGATTCCATGCAAGGCGAGGCCGACGAGAGCCTGCGAATAGAGCGACAGCTTGAGCCGATCGCGGAACAGGAATCGCTGCATATCTTCGTTCTTGATCTCCGCGTCGACGAGCACCATGAAGATCAGTGCGTCGATGTCGCTGGCCTGATCGCGATGCGGCGCCTTGCTTTTGGCACGCTCGTCGTCGCTGAGTTTCGCGCGGCTTTCTCCCCCCAGCAGCAACTGGACCTGTTCATCCTGGTAGCGCTTGAGCCAGCCAATGCCGTTCGCCAACACGTCCGGAACGAGTGCGATGTCGTTCTGCTGTGCGATCTGCAGGCCATGCACGACAACCGCCGTGGTGTGCGGATAGCTCCGTTCACCGAAGCCGGAGAACCAGCCCCAGCCGCCGTCGGAGAGCTGCATGGCGGTGAGGTCGCGGACACCCGTTTTGACCATCAGCTCGACTTCGGCTTCATCGAAGACCGGATTGCGATCAAATCGCTTCCACTGGCCGGCACGCTTTGCCGGATCGCCGATCTCCTGGGCGTTGAGGTTCGTCCGCTTTTCCTTGATCGCCGCCAGGTCCAGGCCCATCCGCTGCAGGATGCGCTGCGTGATGACTGTCGGCAGGAAGCGGTTGAGCGTCTGCTCGGTGCAGCCGTAGGGATATTCGACCAGATAGGGCAGGGCGTCGACCATCGCCCCGGCAAGGGTCGGCGAATAGCGGACTTCGAGCCGCGTTTGTTCCGCGCGACGTTGATCGGGGACCGTGATGTTCACTACGCCCGAGTTTTCGTTCGGCCGGATGACGCCACTGAATGACTCGGTCTTGAGCATGCCATGCACATACACGGGAAACGTCTGCTGCATCGCATCCGATTCTTCATCGGTGAGCGCCTTCATCGTGATCGTCGCGTCGCCCTCGGAAATCGCTTTGACGCGCCAGTCGACGCGAGTCTCGCCGCCGGCAGGGATCGTGACGGTTTGCGTTGAGAGTTGAGGATTGAGGGTTGAGAGTGTGCCGCCTTCGAGGAGGAGTTCGACCTGGGCCGTCTTCTCGGTGGGGAGGTAGTTGTGGACGATGGCGCTCAGGACGACTTCGTCGGTTTCGGTGAAGAAGCGCGGGGCCTGCAGGCGGACGAGCAGGTTCTTCGACGTCGTGACGACGGTTTCGCCTTCGCCGACGCGGGTGCCGCGGCCCATCGCCCAGGTGCGGATCTTCCAGCCGGTGAGGTTTTCCGGCATTGTGAGCGAGACCGTCGCCAGTCCGTCGGCGTCGGTGGTGATGTCCCCCTTCCAGAGGGCCGTATCGGCGAACTCCGTGCGGACGGTCGGTTCGACAAGCAGAGCATCGCCACCCGCTCCAGGTGCAGCTGCGGCGAGTCCGTCGGCCATCTCCATCATGGGTGCGGCAGACGGCATCGCTTTGCTGCCCAGCGCTCTCATTTCCATCGGGGCTCCTCCACCGCCGGCCATTCCAACCGCCGCGCGGCCTCCAATGGCACTCATATCCTCTCGATCGGCCACCAGACCGCCGAAGGCGCCGATGTCCTGCATGGGCGTCTCACCGCTCCTCAGCAGGTTGAAGAAGGTCTGTGCGAGATTGTCTTCGCTGTTGGGATAATGGGAACGGCGCCATTTCCAGAAGTGGGCCTTGATCTCCGGGACGTTCGAACCGCCGGAGATGTATTCGACTGCGCGGTCATAGATGCTCATGGCGAGCGAGCCGGTGAACGGCTCACCGTCGATGTCGGTGAGCCTGACCTTGATGTTGGCTTCCTGGCCGGGTTGGTAGTCCTCACGGTCCGGATTGATGTCCACGTTCAAGATCCGCTGCTGCGGCGGGACGATGACGTCGCGGACGACGGTGTGGATTTTTCCGCCGGCGATGGTGAGCGCCTCGACGAAGAAGTTGGGCATGTCCGCATCAGCCACCTCGATCGGGATGACGGTGCTTTTGCCGTCGAGACGTACGACTTGCGGGGGACCCGCATAAACGCCGTTCGACGGACGCACAAACAGCAACACGGTTGAACCGACACGGTTTGTGTTGATCAGCAGGTTGACCGATTCACCCGGTGCGTATTCGGGCTTGTCCGTGATCAGTTCCAGGTCATTGAACTTGAACTCGGAACCATCGAAACCCTCGCCGTGGATGACGAACACGAGTCCGCCCTCGATGGTTGAAGATCGAGGGTTGAGGGTTGAGGGATCTGCGTCATCGCCGTCGATCAACGGTAAACCATCAACCATCAACTCGTATGAAAGACGATACTGTCCGCCGGCCGTCGCGCTGACGTCGATCGTCGCGCGACCGTCGGCGTCGGTGTTGAGTTGCCATTCCTGCGCGATGTTCTCGACCGGCTCTCCGTTGTTGTCGTAGGTGATTTTGAGGAGCTTGAGCGTCCCCTGGCCTTCGACCCCTTTGCCGTCGAGCGTGCGGGCCTGGAAGTGGGCATGGATGGTGTCGCCGACCCGATAGTAGCCGCGGTCGGTCCAGACGAAGACCTTGAACGGCTCGCGGGCGACGAGGACGTTCCCCTGCCCCTCGATCGTGCGCCGCGAGGAGTCGACGACTTCAGCGGTGATTTTGTAGCTGTGGTCCTGATCCCCGTGGAGAGCCTTCGCGGGAGCCGTATCGATTTCGACTTCGACCGTACCGTCCTCGCCGATGGGCACTTCGCGATCGATGACGAGTTCCGGCGGGTCCGGTTGCCAGTTCCACCAGGTTGGACGCGGCGGGAGGCAGCCCCAGCGCTTGAATCCCGGATACCAGTCGTACTGCGGCGTGAACCACCAGTAACCGTCGCCGTAGAGCCAGTCCCAGGGACGGTAGGGGAACCAGTGCGTCTCGTTCGGCGTGCGTTCGACGCGATAGCGGACGGTCGCGTTGGTGACCGGAGCGCCGAAGTAGTACTTCGCGGTGATTGTCGCTTTGATCGTCTCTCCGAGTGCGACCGGCTTCTCGGGGGCGTCGATTTTGACTTCGAATTCGGGTTTCTTGTACTCCTCGGCGCGGAAGGTGTTACTCGAATCCGCGACGTTGGGCTCCGGAGACCAGATTCGATAGACGCCGAGTTGTGCGTCCTTAGCGAGCTCGAACTTGCCGACCAAGCCGCCATACTCGTCCGTCTTCAACCGCTCCTTGTAGATTTCGGTTCCTTGAGGGTCAGTGATCCTGACTGGGATCTCACGGTTTGCGAACCGTGATTCATCGAGCGTGCCGTACTTGGCTTCCCGAACCCAGATCTTGAATTCGACCGTCTGCTCCGGACGATAGACTGGGCGGTCCGTCACAATAAACGCCTTCACCTCATCGTACCGCTCGCGCTCCAGGCGGCCGTACCACACACCGCTGAAGCCGAGATGGGCGAAGCGGCCGTCCTCTGTGCGTGCGATGGTGAGCCACTGATAGTCGTCCGGCATCAGGCGACGATTCGCGACAATCTGTCCCCCCGCGTCCGTCTTCTCCGCGAAATTCGTCGTGACGACACGATACTGATTCGGCCGGCGTTGAACGTTCTCCTGCCGCCACCCGAAGAATTCGACGTTCGCGCCGGCCACCGGTTTGCCGGTGACCGCATCGGCGACATAGTACAGGGCTTGTTCATTGAGCGGCTTCTTGACGATGGCCGTATCGGCCACCCAGATCACCACGCGGCTCGTGTTGCCGTCCGCCAACTTGCCGACGAGCAGGTAGGCTCCAGCCTTCTGCAGCGGCGTCGTGATCGTGATCCGCCGGTCAAAGTGATTGGGCCGGGGGTCGAGCGCGACGTCCCATTGAGCCACACGTGCTCCCAGGTACTTGCGTTCGTTTCGCTCGACGAGTCGATAGCCGATCTCGTCGATCTGAAGCTGCTGCCAGTCGAGCTGCGCCGGGCTGCTCTTGAGGTAGGTCTTCAGGTCGTCGATCAACTGGGGGATCTTGATCTCGTGCGCCTCGAACGAGACCTTGTTTCCGTTACGGAAACGGAAGTCGACCGTCGCGCCGGTGCGGGCGGGTTGAACTTGGACGTTCTCGAAACGGCCCCGGTTACGAACAATCTGATCGAGCCGTTGTTGCTTGGCCGGATCTTTCAAGTGGTGGAGACTCTGGCGCCACATTTCTGCCGCTTTAGGGTACTGCTGGCGATCCTCGTAGATTTCCGCGAGAATAGGGAGGCTTTTGTTGGCGTCATTGGGGTCGTCGCCGGCCGCCAGCCGCTTGTAGATCGTGATGAAGTTGAATTCGTCCGGAAGCGTGAACCGCTTGACGCCGGTCGCAAGGCGGGCGATGGTTTCGGTGTCTTTCAGCGTGTGGACAGCGTAGGGTCCGGATTCGTCCTTCTCTTCTGTTGTGGCATCGCCGTCCGACGCGCCCGCTCGGACGCCGATCGGTTCCGGCAGTGGGATCGGGATGCCCCATTCACGCATGGTCTGGACGCCGAACTGGCTGCGGAGAAACTGAGCGAACTCGAAGTCGACGCCTGCGCGCGCGATCGCGTGATTCACGACGATCTGTTCCAGCGCCCAGCGCCAGCGTTCACCGTCGTTCTTCGCGGCGTCCCAGCTTTCCGGGACGTGGTAGAACACGGGATGCCCCTCCGCATCCACCGGTGCACCCTGCTGCGATTGGGCCTGCCATCCGAATCGCCCCCAGCCTCGCTGATTCTCCCGATAGTCCGGCAGTTCGCTGAGATCGGTCAGATCCTGGAGCTTCCAGGCGTCGCCGTACTGCCGAGCTTGAGCGACAGCTTGAGCGAGCCGGCGGTAGAACTCCGCCTTCTCTGCGTTTGTCGCCTCGTTATCATCGCCGAGCAGCTTTCGGGCCTGTTCGAGCAATTGCAGCGCCCGGACGCGATCACGATCGTCGCTGGAGACGAACTGGCCGCCGCCGCGCTGATTGCCCCGGACAAACTCGCCTGCCACGAGAAATCCGTAGT
>JAHBXU010000389.1 GCA_019636315.1 Planctomycetaceae bacterium
AACCCTCGCGTCCAGCCCGCAAGCCTGAATGTCCGTACTGCCTAATGTCTTCTGGGCGGTGAACAATATCACGCCATTGGCTAACCAGCATTCCAAGTCGAACTATGTCGCGGTGTGCGGCGTCGACTTCACCGGCGTGCTGCCGGCTACGCACACGCTTGGGGAAGATTATACGGCCGGCATGCGCGGCGCCTTCGGAGATGCCTGGAAGGTTGGATGCACCAAAATCCGTGATAAGACCGACGGCACAAGCAACACGTTCATGATTGGTGAAGCCTATCGAAAGGATATCGATGGGAATTACACCAACTGGATTACCGGCGTCGGCGGAGAGCGTCGGCCCGGTCGCTGGTTCGGAATGGCGGCCGATGATCAAACGGCATGCGTCGTCCGACAGCTGCAAGGCCGCGGATCGTTTGCCGTCAACGGCGGCTCATTCAACGCGTTCGCCAGCCAGCATCAGGGGGGCGCCTTCTTCCTGTTGTCCGACGGCGGAGTGCGCTTCATCAGCGAGAACGGAGATCAGTTTACCATCTCCCGATTCGGAACGATCAACGACGGGAAAGTGGTCGATACGGGTCTCGGTTTGTGAGATCCGGCGGAAGCAGGCGACCACGTTCCGTTGAACGTGGTCGCATTGTCACCCGTAGGGTCAGAATGGAATCCCAGGCAGGGCCCTCGTTCAGTGACTCGTTTGCGCTTCCGGTTGTAAACGGCCGTTCCGATCCTGGCATGAGGTCTTGGCGCAAGCGTTGCGCGCAACCTTCAAACCACCTGATGCCTGTTGTGTCGTGTGAGTCGCCTGATCACACGATGCATGGATGATTGCAAGCAATTGCCGTGGACCTGACCGGGGCACGTCATTCCGACTCCTCTCCGGATCGGCATCCGCGATCCGTGCGCCCGGTTTGGCCACACGTTGGTGTCATGCGGGCACGTGCGTCTTGTTCACATTGTTTCACGCTGCAGCTGCAAAGGCGTCTTTCATGAAACTGACTCGTCATGGGTGTTGCGTCTGGATGATTGGGTTGTGCGTCCTGATGGGCTGCGGCGGCAAGGGCGACCGTCCCAAGCTGGGGACAGTGACAGGAACGGTGTCGATGGATGACCAGCCTCTGCCGAACGTCTGGGTGTTTTTCAACCCGACGGGCGGTGGCCGCACATCAATGGGACGGACCGATGAATATGGCACGTATGAACTGATGTATCTGGAAGGAGCCAAGGGGGCCAATCTCGGTTCCCATCAGGTCGTCATCATGACGTACCATGAAGATGAGATTGAGGAAATGAAACTCAACACAGGAAAGCCCGTCATTGATCCGATTCCCGCCAGATACAACTCGAAGTCGGAGCTGACCGCAGAAGTCAAGGAAGGGAAAAACGTCCTGGACTTCCCGTTGAAGTCGCAATAGCTGGCAATGGGTTCTGTTGTTTTCTGTTCGGCATGATGATCAGATTTGCGCGCGGCACGTGCCGCATTGTGAATGCCGCTGGTTCGCAACGCATCCCGCGGCGGTGTCGTCACGTGTGATTGCGGCAGCATTGATCGGTGCGATGCTCTCACGCCGCGAAGCGGGTGAGCATGCCGGAAACCCGCAGGACACACCGACCCGGCTCAGGCCGTGGCGGCATGCCGCTCAAGGTTCTCGGAATCTGCTCCGACACCCTCCGGTGGGCCGATCACTGTCGGGCAGTGACAGGTTCCGCCGCTGGTCGGTATTCTTGGGCGATGACTGAACCGCGACCGACGAGCGAAATGAGCGCGGACGCCATCGCCATCTGGCAGGCGGGAGTTCGCGCCGTGGATGCCGCGCACCTGGTCTCCCATGCCGTCCAGATTGAAGGGGACCGCCTGACAATTGGCGAGGTCTCAATACCGCTTGCCAAGTTGCAGCGGCTCGTCGTGGTCGGTGCGGGCAAGGCGGGAGCCGGCATGGCCGCGGGATTCGAACGCGCGGTGGGAGCCGATCTGCTGCACGATAAAGTCACCGGATGGGTCAACGTCCCCGCGGACTGCATCCGTCCTCTGGAGCGTATTCATCTGCACGCGGCACGGCCGGCCGGCGTCAACGAACCGACCGCCGAGGGCGTATCCGGAGCGGAGCAGATCTTACGTCTGGTCTCGCAGCTCGAACCGGATGACTTGTGCGTGGTGTTACTGTCCGGCGGCGGCAGCGCTCTCCTTCCCGCTCCCGCGGCTGGAGTCACACTCGGCGAAAAACAACAGATCACCAAATCGTTGATGCAGGCGGGGGCGCGCATCGACGAGCTGAATTGCGTTCGCAAGCATCTGTCCCGCATTAAAGGGGGGCGACTGGCTCAGGCATGCACCGCGGGACAGATGGTGACGCTGATCATCTCCGATGTCATTGGCGATCGATTGGACGTAATCGCCTCCGGTCCGACAGTTGCGGACCCGACGACGGCCAATGAGGCGCTGGCCGTCCTGAACAAGTATGCGTCGCGAATGCCAAAGCCTCCGGCTGCCGTGCTGAACTCTCTGGCGCGAGCCGCGCAGTCGGCTGAAAATCAGTCGGCCTTAACCGCGGGTTCCGAACGGCATCGGTCACATCTCGTCATCGGCAACATTGACGTGGCCCTGCAGGCCGCCGCCGAGGCAGCGCGTCAGAGGGGGTATGAAGTGCTTTCCCTGGGAGGAGCCAATGCGAGCGTGGCCCGTGAGGTGGGTGTCTCGCTGGCGGAGCGGTGCCTGAAAGCCCGGGCTGACGGGGCCAGACCGCTGTGCGTCCTCAGCGGTGGCGAGCCGATCGTCGAGTTGGTGGCGACGGACCGGCCCCGATCGGGAGGTCGCAACCAGGAGTTGGTGCTCGCTGCCGCCCAGCGGTTGTGGGATGAAAATCCTCGCGGAATCGTCGTTCTGTCCGGTGGGACGGACGGGGAAGATGGTCCCACCGATGCAGCCGGCGCCTGGGTCGATGCCGCCGTCCTCGAACAGGCTCGGTCGCTCGGCCTGCACCCCGAGGCCGATTTGGCAATCAACAACTCGTACGCCTTTTTCTCGACGGCGGGGGGGCATCTCAAGACGGGGCCGACCCACACCAATGTGATGGACCTGCGAGTGTGCCTGGTGCAGCCGCAAACTGCTGCGCCCTGATTTGCTGTCAAATCCGCCTCCGCAAGACCGCCCTGCCTGCGATTGCCTTGTGAGCCGTTGTTGCATACGCTGCCGCAGCCGTAATTCTGTGATCGACGGCCGGCTTCCGGACCCGCCATTCATCCGGCTCCGGTCGGTCGGCCAAACAGTCGCCAGTGCACTCAGGCCTCTTCAAAAGGAACGTTTGTGACGACATCATTCGACGGCGTTGGTTCTCCGGAACTGCAGTTTCGCCGTCACGAAGGAAGCCGCCGTCCCCGGAAACGGTTGTCTCTACGCGGTTGGTGCGGCTTGTTGGCGTTGTGCGCCGTCACGGCCGGCGGGGAGGCGTTGTGGAGTGCGTCAACAACCGCGGTCGTCGCCGATGACGAACGATCCGTCACCGCCCCGGAAATTTCGGGAGGATCCCCGTCGGAAGTCGAGCATCCGTCGGAATCGGAGGACGCGGAAGACGGGTCGGCTGAACACGCGACTCATGCGGGCGGGCATACGGATCCGGTGGCTCCCTTGCTGATGGCCATCATCATCGTGCTATTTGTCGCCAAGGTCGGCGGCGATCTGTTCGAGCGCGTGGGAATGCCGGCCGTGCTCGGCGAGCTGGTCGTCGGCGTGCTGTTGGGCAACATGGCCCTGATGACCGGCTGGCACGGGCTCGATTTTCTCAAGGCACCTGAAGACGAAGCGCTCCGCAGCACGATCAGCAAGCTGGAAGAACACCAGACCACCGAGTTCACTCCCGCCGAGCAACACATTCTGGTGGATCCGGAGGAGCAGAGCTTCTATCACGCCGGGGCCGTCCTCAAGATGCTTGCGGCACTGGGCGTCATCCTGCTGCTGTTTGAGGTCGGGCTGGAGTCGAGCGTGCGGGGCATGTTGTCGGTCGGCGTCTCATCAATGGTGGTCGCCGTGATGGGTGTGGTGGCGCCGATGGTGCTCGGCTATGGCGCCAGTTCGGCTCTGCAAAGTGACGTCGGCTGGCAGGTCCATGCCTTCGTCGGAGCCACCCTGTCGGCGACGAGCGTGGGGATCACCGCAAGGGTGCTCAAGGACCTGGGCCGGTCTCAGCAACGGGAATCGCAGATCATCCTGGGCGCCGCGGTGATTGACGATGTCCTCGGACTGATCGTTCTGGCGATCGTGTCCGGCGTCATTCAGCAGGGGGCAAATTTCAACCCGACCAGCCTGGTGTGGATTGTCGCCAAATCGTTCGGCTTCCTGCTGGGGGCGATTGTTCTGGGCAATGTGATCTTTACGCGGCCGCTGTTTCGTGCCGCCAGCTATCTGCATGGTCACGGACTTTTGGTTGTGACCAGTCTGGTGATCTGCTTTGGCTTCTCCTGGCTGGCGAGCCAGATGGGCTTGGCCACCATTGTCGGAGCGTTCGCCGCCGGCCTGATCCTCGAACAGGCCCACTACCGCGAACTGGGACACAAGGAAAGTCTCGAACTCGAAGAGGCATTGCGGCCGCTCAGCGCGGTGCTGATCCCGATCTTCTTCGTCCAGATGGGCATCATGGTCGACCTGTCGAGTTTCAAGGATCCCTCGGTGTGGGGTTTTGCGGCGGCCATCACGGCGATGGCGATCGTCGGCAAACTGGTGTGCGCCTGGGGCGTGACCGAAAGGGGACTTAACCGATTGGCCGTGGGCTTCGGCATGATCCCGCGCGGGGAAGTGGGTCTGATCTTCGCCTCCGAGGGAGCGAAGCTGAAAGTCGATGGCGAACCCGTCATCAACGCCGGCACGTATTCGGCTGTTGTCGTCATGGTCATGCTGACAACGATGATCACCCCACCGATCCTCAAGTGGGCACTCATCCGGGGAGACCATGCTCCGCGGCC
>JAHBXU010000039.1 GCA_019636315.1 Planctomycetaceae bacterium
CGATCTCAAGCGCCGCGGCTTATTGGACGACACGCTCGTCATCTGGGGCGGGGAGTTCGGCCGGACGCCGACGACCGATACGTCCGAAGGAGGCAACGGGGGCCGCGATCACAATCATCATGGCTTCACGATGTGGTTGGCAGGTGGCGGGGTTCGCGGCGGGATGACGTATGGTGAGACTGATGACTTCGGATTCAAGGCGGTCGAGAACCCGGTCCCGCTCCCCGATCTGCATGCGACGATACTTCACCTGATGGGCATCCATCACGAGCGGCTCACTTACCGCTACGCCGGCCGCGACTTTCGCCTGACGGACGTCTCCGGCCGCGTGATCGACGAAGTCATTGCCTGAGCTTCTGCAAGGATGTAAAGACGAAACATCAGCGTGCGACGGTGAAGCGGGTCCTCGCTGACACTTCGCGTGATGTTCGTTTGGCGTGGGTTACGGCAAGTGATTTTCTCAGAGGGGCGGGGGATGCTGGTTGGGATTCTGGCGGATACTCACGACCATCTGGACCACATGCGTACCGCGGTGGAGGTGTTCAATCAGCACGGCTGCGAGGTCGTCCTGTTCGCGGGGGACTTCGTTTCGACCATTTGCGTGCCGCCGCTGCGCAAACTGAATTGCCCGGTCGTGGCGACCTACGGCGACAATGATGGCAACAAGATTGGCCTGAAGAGCGGGTTCACAATCATCGGCACGCTCGAAGAACCGCCGGTGCGTTACGTGGCAGAGGACGGGACGCGATTTGTCATCGTGCACATGCTGCGACAATTGCGAGGATACACGGAAGAGTTCGATGTCGCCGTCTACGGGCATACCCATAAACCCCGCGTCCATCAGGATGAGCAGGGGCGGCTCTACATCAATCCGGGAGAAGCAGCCGGCTGGACATTTCGCCGGCCAACCGTCGCGCTGTTCGATACACAGCAGAAAGTCGCGACGGTAATCGATCTGGCGCCGGATGCTCCTCCGCACTGAGGCTGGCTCCCGGCACAAGGTGTCATCGAGCCTGCTGGCATGCGCCCTTCGAGCGGGATATGCTGCGCGAGGAAGCACTGCGTCGAGAACCGGAAATCAGGGCGACAGCATGGCGAGCACGTATTCATTGCAACGCAGCACAGACGCCGTTTCTCCAGCGGGGGCTTCCGCCCGTCCTGAAGAAGGAGGCGTCCAAAGTCGGTTGGCGTCGCTCGACGCCTATCGCGGTTTCATCATGATGATGCTGGCGGCGAGCGGCTTTGGCATCTCGCGTTTCACATCACTGCCGGACGAGTCGCCGGTTTGGCAGGTGCGGGACCATGCGTTTTGGCAGGCGCTGTCGTTCCACTTCGACCATCCCCCGTGGGAGAGCCGGTTCGGATTGATGAGCGTCTCCGCGTGGGATCTGATTCAGCCGGCCTTCATGTTCATGGTCGGCGTGGCGATGCCGTTTTCATACGCCCGGCGTGAGTCGCTGGGCGACGGGCGGTGGGCCCGCATGGGGCACGCGTTGCGACGGGCGATCGTTCTCGTCCTGCTCGGAGTGTTCCTGTACTCCATGGGATCGGAGCGAACCAACTGGATCTTTCCCAATGTCCTGGCACAGATTGGCCTGGGGTACTTCTTTGCCTATCTGCTCCTCGGAAAGAAGGCCTGGGTGCAATGGACGGCGCTGGGTGGAATTCTGGTCGGCGTGTGGCTGATGTTCTGGTTGTACTCCGTGCCGCCGGATTACGACTTTGCGGCTGTGAATGCCCAGGCCGAACGAGGCGAAGTCTACAGCGGCCGATTCGCACCCTGGTCGAAGAACGGCAACGTCGCGCACGCATTCGACGTCGTGTTTCTTAACCTGTTGAGAAATCCCACACCGGAAGATCTGGCCGCGGCAGGGGCGACGCGCGACGCAGAATCGTGGGCGCCCCACTGGTTGCGGATCTGGCTGTTCGATAACCCGCAGGCATTTGCTTTCAACGGCGGCGGATATCAGACGCTCAACTTCATCCCGTCTATCGGCACAACGCTGCTCGGGATTCTCTGTGGTCAACTGCTGCTGGGACGCCGCAAACGGTGGCAGAAGGTCGGCATGCTGGTGGGGTGGGGCGCGGGATGCATGGTGCTGGGACTGCTGGCTGGTGAGTTCCTCTGTCCCATCGTGAAACGCATCTGGACGCCGTCCTGGGTGTTGTTCAGTGGGGCGTACGTCATCTGGATGCTGGCGGCGTTCTATGTCCTCTTTGATATTCTTCCGCTGCGAAAGCTGGCGTTTCCTCTCGCGATCGTGGGGATGAATTCGATTGCGATGTACCTGATGGGGGAACTCATTCGCGGCTGGACGGCGAACAAGGTCGTGTCGATTCACCTGACCGGCCTGATGCAGACCATCTTCGGCGCCGACGCTCTCGCCGACGACATGTACGGCCGGCTCATCATGCCGACCGCAACGTTCGCGGTGTTCTGGCTGATCGCCTACTGGATGTATCGTCAGCGATATTTCATCCGCATCTGAATGGCCTGCATCCATCAACGGCTGACCTCGGCGCTCGGTCGCGGTCAGTAGACGATGGCGGCACGCAACATGCTGGTACTGGTCGGATCGTAATCTCCGACGTGCGATTCGTATTCCAGTTCGCGTCCGAAGACATATCCCCCTTCAATGCGCCAACTCGACTTGTTCGTGTACTTCCATTCGATGCCGGTGATGAGCCGCAGGTCGCGGTAGCTCACGACGTCGTCCTGCCCGGTGCTGCGCTGGATGGCCCAGCTTCCGCCGCCGAGTTCTCCCGAAACATAGATCCATCGTTCATGCGAGGCGTCTCGACGGTAGCAATGAGCGATGCGTGGCTGGGGAAACAGCAACTCCAGTCGATGGTCGGGGGTGGGCGTCCAGATAACGCCGGCGATTGGTAGCACGAGAATGTCGTTCCGGTCGAGGTATGTCGCCCCGGCGGCAAAACGCACGTCGGGCGACCACAGGAAGTAACCCACACCGCGGCCCACGATGCGGAGCGCATCGCTGCTCGTGTTTTCGAAGTCGGTGAAGATGCTGGGGGCCAAAGCGAACTCGCCAATGAGCCGATCATGAAAGGGCCAGTACATGCGCCCTTCCAATGAGATGTCGTAGAGCTGTCCCGGAAGATCCGTGCGGCGTGGGCCGTTCAACCAGTGCCAACCGAAGTGCGGCCGAAATGACACGCCCGGCAGCCGCGGCGTTTCCAGGACCATGCGCCCCGTGAGTGTGGTGATGCCGAGCGAGTTGCCGCTGCCCGCAACATGCGTGAGATCACCCAGAAAATCGGCGGTCACTCCGCCGCCGGGTGCGGACGTTGGAATCGGCCCCTCGTGAGGGACCAGCGTCGGCGGCATGAACGACGGAGCCGGCGGACCGGACGGCGCGATCCGGTCGAGCTCGTCGACCGATTCGTTTGACAATGGATACTGAACGGGTCGGACCTCTCCGTGTCCTCCGGGCAGTCCGTGCTCTTCTGATGCAGCGCCCGTATGGCCCCATTGGCTCTCGGCTTCATGAGGAATTGGCCGGGCGTACTGGTAGTTGTAGCCGTCCCGCGCCCGCTGGTAGGAATCGGAGAACTGATAGCCGCCGTACCGGTTTGGCGGGAGTTCGTCGGCGAGTGCCGCGGAGAAACGATCGACGGGAGGCCCGCCGGAATGGCGTTCACCGGGGGGCGCACCGGATTGGGCGAAGGCTGTCGCCGCCCCCAGCATGATCCCCCAGGCCGCGCGCACAACGGCTTTGCCGCAGAGACGGTCTGTTCCGGTCATGAGGGTTGTCCGGGAGCGCGCCGAAAGAGGGAAGGGAAGGGCGGACGATGTGCCGGTGCGTCGCGAGATAGCAAGCGTCCGGTGGAGCGGTCAAGGCGTCCCAGGCGATCTGCGTCTCGTCTTGTGTTTCGGGCCGCCGAACGGGTGATGTTTCGGCGGATCCTGCGGGGGACGGCCGTCGAACTCGCCGTGACGCAAACTCTTTTCCCAATTGAGGAAGTTCGCCTGTTCCGTGCGACTGAACCGATTTGGACGGACTTTCGCGCCGAACGAAGAAAGGCTGCAGTCGCGGACTTGCGAGAAATTGACCGGGACCTCATCGTGGCCTATGTTGAATCGTTCAGTCGCTTCACGCGTTTCTGAGATTTGCGACCTGGCGAGTCGCCGATTCCGCCGGCTTTGGCAGCAGCCAACGTCGAGCGGGGCACAAACGTGGGAAGCGGCGATTGGGCCGAGGCCTGCCAGTGCGGAGACGAATTCCGCGATGGCCGGCCTTGACGCTCATTATCTGACAGAGGGGGACACATGTTTCTGGTCGGTCTTGAGCGCCGCCTGGCTTTGCGCGCGGTGCTGGGTGCGTGTATTGCGTTCGTTCTCATCAGCAGTTCCGCCCTCGTCGGAGTTTCTGCCGAACAGGATCCGGCGAACGACACCGTCGTTCGCCAGGCCATCGACACGGGCGTCGAACTGGAGCGGTCGCGGCAATGGCGCGACGCGATCGACCATTACAAACAGGCGGTCAAGGATTGGCCCGACAACGAATACCTGAAGTACGGACTCCGGCGCTCCAAGTTCCACTTCAGCATCGACCGTCGGTATGCCGACACGTCGTTTCGCGATGAACTCCGCGCGCTGTCGTTCGCCGAAACCTTCGCCCTGTTTGACGAAGTGCTCGATCAGGTCCGCGATCAGTACGTCGACTCGGTCTCGACGACTTGGTTTGTGGCGCATGGCACGGAAAGTCTGTGGTTGAGTCTGGCCAACGAGCACTTCCTGGAAGTGAACGCCTTTGGTGCGGACGCCGCCCGCGTTCAGGAGCTGCGCGACATCCTGAGAGACCAGTACTGGAACAAGCGGCTGCGGACGCGTGGCGAAGCCCATACCATGATTCGAGAAGTCGCGGATCGAGCCAATCGGATGGTGGGCATCAATCCGTCCGCGGTGATCCTCGAGTATGCGTTCGGCGGATGTAACGGCCTCGACGATTACAGTTCGTTCCTCACCCCCGGTCGGTATCGTGATCTCAACAGCAATATCGACGGAGAGTTCGTCGGCATCGGCATCGTTATGGAAGCCGAATCCGGCAATGGACTGTTGCTGGTCGACGTGCTGCCGAAGAGTCCCGCGTTCGAGCAGGGGCTGCGGGCGGGCGAATTCATTGTCGAGATTGACGGCAAAGAATGTCGTCACCTGACCACGGACGAAGCGGCCGGTTTGCTCACCGGTGTCTCCGGGTCGGCCGTGCGCCTGGGAATCCAGTCCGATTCCCGTTCGCCGGTGCGGCGCGTCGTCTGTCCCCGCCGGGCGGTCAAAGTCGACAGCATCCCCATCGCACAAATGATCGACGGCGAACAAGGCATCGGTTACATCCGCATGACGGGATTTCAGAAAAACTCTCCGAGCGAAATGGATGCCGCGCTGGCCACCCTGTCGCGTCAGGGAATGCGGTCGCTGATTTGGGATTTGCGTGGCAACCCCGGCGGATTGCTGTCGGCTGCGGTTGAAGTCTCCGACCGATTTCTTTCGGACGGACGGATCGTCTCGACACGCGGCCGCAGTCCGGATCAGAATCTGAGCTACTCCGCGAATCGCATCGGCACCTGGAACATTCCGTTGGTGTTGCTGATTGATGAGAACAGCGCCAGCGCGAGCGAAATTGTCGCCGGTGCGATGCGTGATCATCAACGTGGCAAAATCGTCGGCCGGCAGTCGTTCGGGAAATGGTCGGTCCAGACGATTTACCCCGCGTCACGTTCGACAGGTTTGCGGTTGACGACGGCCAAGTTCTACTCGCCGAACGGCGACAATTGGAGTAAGATCGGTGTCCGCCCCGACATCGAAGTGACGTTGCCCGCTGGTGCGCCCGTGCATCGCGGGTCCGCCGATCTCGATGTGACGGGAGACGAAGACATACAGGCCGCACTCCGTGTGCTCCGCGAGCCGCAGTTCACGCGACGATGACCAATGATCCCTCCCGTCCTTCGTCTCCGACACCCGATTGGGTTCGACGCGGGAAAGGGATCGGCCCCGTCGTCCGCTGGCGATTCACTGCCGAAGCATGCCTGACGGGATTGAGCCTCGCGGCTGAGACCGGTGAGGTGCTCGCGACGGACGAAATCGGGAGCATCTACCGGATCGATCGCAGCGGAGAATACTCTGCGGTGACGCGGCTCCGCGATCCGATTCAGCACGTCGCGTTCAGTGACGACGGTCAGTTTGTCGCCGCACTCGCTGCCGAGACGCAGGTGCATCGCTTCAACCGCCAGTTGCAGACGGTCTGGCGGCTGGACCTGCCCGAGCGCTGCCTGCAGGTGGCCATCGATCCGTATGGTCAGTACATCGCGGTCAGTCTGGCCGACGGCGGCAATCTGGTGTTCGATGCCCAGAAGCGGCGCGTCGCCGGCTTCGCGACGATTCGGCCGCTTAAGCATTTGAAGTTTCTGACCGGGAGAGCCGCGCTGCTCGCCGCAGCCGAGCATGGACTCGTCTGTTGCCACTCTCTTTCCGGAGAAAGTCAGTGGGAAGAGAAACTCTGGTCGAACGTCGGCCAACTGGCGGCGACCGGTGACGGAGAACTGGTCTACATTGCGGGATTCAATCACGGCATTCAGGCTTTTGACGGCAGCGGCGCTCCGCAAGGGTCATACATCGTCGAAGGGACGGTGAACCGAGTGGCGACCAGTTATGAGCCAAATCGGCTGATCGCTTCGACCGTCGAGAGGCATCTGTACTGGCTCGATGCGGACGGAGAACTGCTGTGGGCGACGGTCGCACCGGAGGACGTCGCGCACGTGGCGTGCGATCCGTTCGGTGAATGGGGTCTGTGCGGGTTGATCGGTGGAGAAGTCATCTGTCTCGACTGGACCCGGCATTCGTAGTCAGGTGCAATTCGATCGGATTGCACCAGTCGGTTGGGGTCCACGGTCGCAGCAGTCTTTGGTCGACGAGTCCTCGCCACCAGAGCGACTCCACCGCCGCACAAGACTAACCCAAGCCGACGGCCCGGCCGTCGGACAACGGTGATCCGACCCTGCAATCACAATCCCTTAAGCTACGAAGGCGTTGCCATCGTCGTTCGACGGCCGGGCCGTCGGCTTGGGATTCGGCGCAATGCGATTCCAATCTCGTCCGAATGGCCGTGGCATGCTCCTTGCAGACCGTGCAAACTCCGGAGTTCAAACCTCAGCGCCGAAATCCACTCCAGCACGCATTCGTCGTTTGGCAACCCAGAGCGGGCCCTCATGGAGTGCTCGCCAATGCCAAACCAAAGCCTTGCACGGATGATCGGTGCGCTGACCTGACACCATTCAGAGACCACATTCTGGCGATCGCACTTGACGATCTACCAGGTGAAACCTCAGGATAGGGACACGAAGAGGCGCGACGGGTCGCTCGGCTCACGGTGCGTGTGACCTCAGGTGACTCTTCCCCACCCGAACCACGGCGGACCTCAGTGTGGCTGAGTGCTTCCGTCCCGCCCGGTCCAAACAGCGAATCGGACTTTCATGCGCCGTCGTCGTCTGTTCTCTCTGATGTTGATCACAGCGCTTGTCGCACCGCCGCTGTTGTGCGCAGACGAAGCCGAGCATGCTCCGGCGTCGACTCCCTATCTGACGCAACTCCGACCTTTCCTGGTGCAGCACTGCGTCGATTGCCACGGTGGAGACGAGCCCGTCGGCGGGTTTACCTTCGACCGCTATGAGGACTCGGCGCACATCCAGACCGACTTCGAGTTCTGGGAGAAGGTCTATCGTGTTTTGCATGAAGGCTCGATGCCCCCCGCCGATGTGCCGCAGCCTTCGGAGGCAACCATGCTGTCGGCCCTCGCCGCGATCCAGCAGGAACTCGCCGCCTATGATTGCGGCGTCGATCCGCATCCGGGACGCGTGACCCTGAGAAGACTCAACCGGACGGAATACAACAATACGATTCGCGACCTGATCGGGATCGAGTTCCGTCCCGCGGATGATTTCCCCTCGGACGACGTGGGTGAGGGGTTCGACAACATCGGCGATGTGTTGTCCCTGCCGCCGATCTTGTTTGAGAAGTATCTCGCGGCCGCAGAAACGGTCGTGGAGAAAGCCCATGCGGAAGGCCGCCCGCCGCTCGCGCAGGTCAAGGCCGACACGCCCGAGGAAGGGATCGCCATTTATTCGCGGAACTTGCGAGAATTCATGGCGCGCGCGTTTCGGCGACCCGTCACAGATGAAGAACTACAGCGGGTGCTGGCGATCGCCGAGCTGGCTTTTGAGGAGGGAGTGGCCGAAGACGATCATTTGAAGATTCCGATGCATGCCGTCCTGGTCTCGCCCCACTTCCTCTTTCGGGTCGAACGCGATCCCGATCCGGACGACGAAGACGGCGTGCGCGCGCTGGACGATTACGAACTGGCGTCGCGTCTGTCGTACTTTCTCTGGAGCAGCATGCCGGATCAGGAGTTGTTCGATCTGGCGGCCGCCGGCAAGCTGAAGGACCCGGAGACGCTCAAGGCCCAGGCGGCGCGAATGCTCGCAGACCCCAGGTCGCGGGCATTGATCGACAACTTTGCGGGTCAGTGGCTGCAACTGCGCGACCTCGCGCATCTTCAACCCGATGCGGACCTGTTTCCCGGATTCGACGACGACTTGCGAGCCGCCATGCGGCGCGAGACGGAGCTTTTGTTTGAATGCGTGATCCACGAAGACCGCAGTGTGCTGGATCTGCTTTCCGCGGACTTCACCTATGTGAACTCGCGGCTCGCGAATCACTACGGAGTGACCGGCGTGACCGGCGACGAGTTTCAGCGCGTCGACTTGCCGTCCCAGCGCCGCGGCCTCCTGACGCATGCCAGCATTCTGTTGCTTACGTCGAATCCGACGCGGACGTCGCCGGTCAAGCGGGGCAAATGGATTCTGGAGAACATTCTGGGAGAACCGCCGCCGCCGCCCCCCCCGGGAGTTCCCGAACTCGAAGAGTCCGGCCAGTTGCTCGGCTCGTTACGCGAGCGAATGGAAGAACATCGCCGCAACGAGTCCTGCGCCGTGTGTCATCGTCGGATGGACGCCTTGGGATTCGGACTGGAGAACTTCGACGCAATTGGCGCATGGCGGGAGCAGGATGGACGGTTTTCCATCGATCCGTCCGGGACACTACCGGGCGGCGTGAACTTCCGCAGCCCGAACGAACTCGTGCAGATTCTGGTTGAGCAGAAACAGGCGGAATTCGTCCGCTGCCTGACGCGAAAATTGCTGGTCTACGCTTTGGGGCGAGGTTTGTCATCCCAGGACCGCTGCTCACTCGATACAATAGAAGAGCAACTTGCGGCTGGAGGCTTCCGCTTCCACGCGTTGATCGATGCAATCGTCACCAGCGACCCCTTTGTCCTCCGTGAATCTCAGAAGGGCCGATGATGTCTCAGAAAGCAAACCTCACGCGTCGGACGGCGATGAAAGGACTGGGCGTCTCCCTGGCGCTCCCGTGGTTCGAGTCGCTGCAGCCCGCGCGGGCGCTGGCCGCCGCCGCAACGACTGCGTCGCCGCCCGTCCGTATGGCATTTTTGTTCGTACCGAACGGCGTCAACGTCGACGAATGGACGCCGGAGCGAGTCGGCTACGGTTTCGATCTGAAATCCGTGCTCGAACCGCTCGCCACCGTCCAGGACGACCTGCTCGTGCTCACCGGCCTGACGCACGACAAAGGTCGCGCCAATGGCGACGGACCGGGGGATCACGCCCGCAGTGCGTCGGTGTTCCTCACCGGGGCGCAGCCGCGTAAGACGTCCGGGGCGGAGATTCGATCCGGCATTTCCGTGGACCAGTTGGCCGCGCAGCAGATCGGTCGCGCCACAAAATTTCCGTCGATCGAGTTGGGCTGTGAGCAGGGCCGCGGGGCCGGGAACTGCGATTCCGGCTACAGCTGTGCTTACTCGTCCAATATCTCGTGGACATCGGAAACAACGCCCGTCGGGAAGGAAGTCAATCCCCGGTTGGCGTTTGAGCGGCTCTTCGCCGCGGGCACCAGCCAGCAGATGGACCAGAGCCAGCAGCGGAGGCGCGCACTGCAGAAGAGCATTCTGGATTTCGTTGCCGAAGATGCGCGTCAGCTGCAGAACAAACTCGGTCATCGCGATCAACGCAAACTCGATGAGTACCTGACCGGCGTCCGTGAAGTCGAACTGCGGATCGATCGCTTTTCTCAGCATCGGGAGAGCGGCAGCCGATTCGGACTCGACGTTCCGGAGGAGATCCCGGAGAAATACGCCGAGCACTTGAAGTTGATGTGCGACATCATGGTCCTGGCGTTTCAAACCGACACCACACGTGTGGCGACATTCATGATGGCCAACGCCGGCAGCAATCGCAGCTATCGCGAGATCGACGTTCCGGACGGCCATCACGATCTGTCGCATCACGGAGGCAACGCCGAGAAACTCGACAAGATTCGCCGCATCAATCGCTTCCACACCATGCAGTTGGCTTACCTGTTGGAGAAGCTGAAATCGATTCCTGAAGGCGACGGCACGCTGCTCGATCATTCGATGATCCTCTACGGCAGCGGCTTGGGTGACGGCAACCGCCACAATCACGACAATCTGCCAATCCTGCTGGCCGGTCGCGGAGGAGGAACGATCGACCCCGGCCGGCACGTCGTTTACGACCAGGACACGCCGCTGTGCAATCTGTTTCTGTCGATGCTCGACCGTGCCGGAGCACCGGCCGAGTATATTGGCGACAGCACGGGCCGATTGGCGGGGCTCAAACTCTGATGACGCGTCCGACGATCGTCCGCACAGGGACGCTGGCAGTTGTCCCATTGCTCCTGTGGTGCGCGACGGCCCACGCCCAGCAGGCCGGGTCGTCCGTGGACGAACTTGCCGAGCAACTGAAGAATTCCGAAGTCATGGTGCGGCGGGACGCAGCGTATGCCCTCGCCATCCGGGGCGCCGATGCAGCAAGTGCGGTCCCCGCACTCATCGAGGCGCTGAAGGACGCTGATCAGCAAGTCTGGTTTCAGGCGACTCAGGCGTTCGCCCGCATGGGACCCGCGGCGGAGAGTGCGATCCCCGCGCTCCTCGAAATGCTGCAGTCGGACGACGCACTCCGCGTCACTCGCGCGGCATACGCACTCGGAGGAATCGGCACGCCGGCGATGCCTCACCTCGTCGAGGCGCTCCAGAACAAGCGATCATTGACCCGTGCCGGTGCGCTCCGCGCGCTGGAACGCCTGGGAGATCGGGCGGCTCCCGCTCTTGAGCCAATCGTTTCCCGACTGGGGGATGAGAACAAGCACGTTCGTGAACAAGCGATCGCCACCCTTGTTACGCTGAGCACTGTCGCCGAGGCGCCACTCGCGGCGGCCCTCGATCATGCGGACGCCATCGTACGAAGCGGAGCCGCAACGGCGCTCTCGCAAAGTCCTCCGCAACAGGAAGCCACCGTCCTGCGATTGCAGCGCGCGGTCGAGCAGGACGAATCGGCGGTCGCGTCAAAAGCGCTGATCGCCGTGGCTGGAACACCCCTCGGTCGCAACGAGACGCTGGAACTGCTGACGAAGGCGGTCGCCTCCGACGATGCACAGATGCGTGAGGCGGCGGTGATCGGATTTCTTCGCAGCAGCGAGGCAGGTGCACCTGTCGTCCCTCAACTGATTGAACTTTTCAACGATCGCAACGACGCCGTCCGAACGACCGCGATCCAATCGCTGGGCATGATCGGCAGTCCCGCACATGACGCGATTCCCGCGATGTTGGCGACCCTCCTGCGTCATCCAGACGATGCAGCCGTTGTCGCGCAAGCCGCCACGCGAATTGGAGCCGCAGCAATTCCTGCGCTGTTGGAAGGAATTGCTGCCGAGCCTGCCTTGAGTCCGCTGTTGGACGTTCCCTCACGCATCGGTGGGACGGCCGTTCGGCCGCTTGAGGATGCCATCCGCGATGCGCGACCTCGGATCCGTGCCGCGGCAATCACCGCGATCGGCCGCATGCGTCCGCCTCCGGAAACAGTCATCGAAACACTCCAGTCCATGCTGACGGACGAGTCCGCACAGGTTCGCGCTGCGGCCGCCAATGCACTTGGAAGTTTTACCCGACTTCCGGAGGAAGTGACCAGGTCCTTGCAGACTGCGTCGCGCGATCCCGACCCGCTCGTCCGTTCGGGCGCCATTCTGTCACTGTCAGTGGCCGCCCGCGATGCCGAAGAAATGCTCCCGCTGTGGCAGGAGGCGCTGGAAGATGCCGATCCGAACGTACGGCGTCGCATCATCGGAGCGGTCGGGGAGGCGGGACCGCAAGCCGCTCCACTGGTTGCACAGCTCATCCGCCTGCTTCAGGATCGAGAGGCGCGCGTGCGAGAATCTGCGGCGCGGGCGTTAGGACAAGTCGCGGCAGGCGCCGGTGACACGGCGGCTGTGGCCAGACTCATTCACGCGCTGAATGATGATCAATCCGCCGTCCGTGTCCAGGCTGCCAATGCACTCGGGCACTTTGGAGCCGCCGCGGCGCCGGCCGCACCAGCATTGCTCGAACTGGCCCAGGGACCGGAAGGAGAAACGGCCGTTGCCGCAATCCACTCTCTGAGGGGAATTGGCGCCGCTGCCCAAGGAGCGACACCTGTCCTGCTGGTGTTGTTGACCCACGCCGACCCCGCCCGACGCGCGGCTGCGGCCGACGTACTGCCGGCTATTGAACCACAGGCGGATGAGATTGTCCCGGCGCTCACCATCGCCTTGGGCGACGCCGATTGGACAGTTCGTAAGTTCTCATCGGCATCGCTCGGCAAACTGGGAGCCTCGGCCAGAACGGCGGTGCCCGCGCTGTTTGAACTGGTGCGCCAGCCGGACGACACAGGTCACGCGCGGCAAGCACTCGAGTCGATCGACGAAGCCGTTCCCGAAGCCCTCCCGGTGCTCATTCAGGTGCTGGAAGACGGCGATCGCGACTCTCGACGATACGCCCTGCACTTTCTTGGCAAGCTGGGTGCCGCGGCGCGGGACAGTTTGCCGCGGCTCAAGGAGCTTCGCGAGAAAGCCGAGGGAAACCGAACCCGCGACGCGTTCGACAAAGCGATCGCCGCCATTGAAGGCGAGCAGAAACCGGAATAGTCGGTCGACCATCCACGGAGCGCTGACGTTTGCGTCCGGACAGTTCGTCGCCGTCGGCGACAGGGCGCGCAGTGGTGATCGTGAAATGCCCGTCTGACTCACCGGGGGCGTTGCATCATGAGCGTCTGAAACTCGTCATTCTGCGAGAGCAATTCCTGAAGCTTGATGAG
>JAHBXU010000390.1 GCA_019636315.1 Planctomycetaceae bacterium
TCGCACGAGTGCGGCCGCCGAGATGCTTGCGTACGAACCGGACCTCGATTATCTCACGCTGGATTATCTGGCCGAAGTGTCGATGTCGATCCTCGCGGTCCAGCGAGATCGTGATCCGGCCGCCGGATACGCCCGCGATTTCATTGATGTCATCCGATCGTTGGGGCCCTATTGGGCTGGCGGAGGGCGTTGTCGACTGATCACGAACGCGGGCGGCCTGAATCCGCAGGGATGTGCGGACGCCTGTCGGGCGGAGTTGGAAGTTGCCGGATGCGGCAGTCTCAAGGTGGCCATCGTCACCGGGGACGATGTGTTGTCGCTTCTGCGGCAGTCCGTCGGGTCCTTGCACGACCTCGAGTTGCTCCGGAACCTCGACACGAATGCACCGATCGAAACCGCGATCGATCGCCTGCTGACCGCCAATGCGTACGTCGGTGCAGCGCCCATCATTGAGGCTCTTGCGCAGGGGGCCGACATTGTGATCACCGGACGGACCGCTGATCCCTCGCTGGCCGTTGCCGCGTGCGTGCAGCATTTTGGCTGGGCCGCGGACGATTGGTCGCGCCTTGCAGGGGCGACGGTGGCCGGGCACCTCATTGAATGCGGCACGCATGTCACCGGCGGCATCTCCACCGACTGGCTCAGTGTTCCCGAGCTCGCGACGATCGGATTTCCTCTTGTTGAGGTTGCCGCTGATGGCAGTTGCATCGTCACAAAGCCGCGCGGTTCGGGGGGCCGCGTGACGGAACAGACAGTGAAAGAGCAGTTGCTGTATGAGATCGGCGATCCCACGCGCTATCTCAGTCCGGATGCGACGGTGTCGTTTCTTTCTCTGCAGGTGACTGACCTCGGCGAGAACCGCGTCCGGGTGACGGGAGCCGTTGGAAGTCCGCCTCCGTCGACTCTGAAGGTGAGTGCCACTTATCGAGACGGGTATCGTGCCGCGGGAACACTGACGATCTTCGGACGCGATGCCGTCGTGAAAGCGCAACGTGTCGGCGAAATCGTGCTTCAACGCGTGATGGCCGCCGGGCATTCGCTGCGCGATTACGTCGTCGAGTGCCTGGGCGGCGGTGAGAGTGTTGCCGGGGTGATTCCGAGCAGGACGAGCAGTGAGGTCGGGGAGATCGTGCTGAGGATCGGAGTGGAAGCCGATACGCGCGCGGCCGTGGAATGTTTCTCGCGCGAGTTGATGCCGCTGGTGACAGCCGGTCCGCAGGGAGTCTGCGGGTATGCGGAAGGGCGTCCGCATGTGCAACCGGTGATCCGTTACTGGCCGTGCCTGATCGAACGAAACGCCATCGTGTCGCGAGTGTCGCTGATCACCACGTCGCCAGACGAACGGCGTGTGACAGAACGACCGCACGCCGATCAGATTCCATCGGCTGTCAAAGTCTCGTCCTCTGCCGCCAAGGATGTGACAGAGAGTCGTGCCGAGTTGATTCGGCCCGTCTCGCTCTATGACATCGCATATGCGCGCAGCGGTGACAAAGGGAACAGTGCCAACGTGGGCCTCATCGCGCGTGCAGCCGATGACTACGGCCGCCTCAGAAGATGGCTGACGGCCGATCGTGTGGCGGAGTTCTTCCAGCCGTTGGACATTGAGGGAGTGGAGCGTTATGAACTCCCCAACCTGAACGCTCTCAACTTCGTGATTCGCGGCGTTCTTCGCCGGCGGTTGCGAAATGACGCCCAAGGCAAGACGCTTGGGCAGGCGCTTCTGGAGATGCCGCTTGACGATGACTATGCAGAATCCGGGGAGTGAAGTCACTCGCTGATCCAAAGGAGCCGATCGTGTCCGATCTTGTTCGGGTCGAAACCTTGCTGCCGGGGATGACGCGGTTGGTCCTCAATCGGCCGGAGCGTCGGAACGCGCTCAGCATCGCACTTGTCACTCAATTGTGCGACACGATTGAACGGCTGGCGAGCGATGCGGCGCAGCGGGTGATTGTGCTCGGTGCGGAAGGCCCCGTTTTCTGCTCCGGTCTGGACTTAAAGGAAGCGGCGGACGATGCGCTGGTCGAACGGTCGGCCGTGTGCATCGAGCGATTG
This sequence comes from Planctomycetaceae bacterium, assembly GCA_019636315.1. GTDB lineage: Bacteria > Planctomycetota > Planctomycetia > Planctomycetales > Planctomycetaceae > JAHBXU01. The sequence continues at coordinate 2,053 of JAHBXU010000390.1, forward strand.
TTTCGCACCCTTCGGGAGACGCCGCTGGTTTCGATTGCTGCCGCCCGCGGCGGTGCTTATGCCGGCGGCGGCGGTCTACTGGCCGCGTGTGATATGGCGATTGCAACAAACGATTTTCAGATCGGGTTTCCCGAGGCACGGCGGGGGCTTTTGCCGGCGTTGATCTTTGCTGTCGTCCAATCCCGTGTCAGCGAAGGGGACCTGCGGGAACTGTTTCTCGTCGGCGATCCGGTCGATGCAAACCGGGCCTTGCAGATGGGCTTGCTGCAGCGCGTCGTATCTGGCGACCAGCTTGAGCTCGAAGCAACACGGATTGGCAGATCCATTCTTGCCGGCGGACCGGAGACAATTCGCAAGACGAAGAGGCTGATCAACGCCGCGTTCGATGCACTCCAATCGGATCATGACGACGCGGCGAGGAGTTCCCATCTCGACGCCCGCCGCAGTGCGGAAGCGATCGAGGGCATGGCCGCCTTTCGTGAGAAACGTCGCCCGTGGTGGGATCAGGGAGAAGCGTAGATTATGGTGCAGGACCTTCGGACAATTGGCGTCAAGGGGGGACGGCGAGGAGATCGAGGGTTGTCGCTTCTCCTACGGCAAGCCGGCGGATATCGTGCAGGAAGTCAATTGTGGCTCGTCATAAACTTCAGGAGTGACAGATGAGGACGCACGTCTTGGCGGGGGGATTGTGGGCGATCGGACTGATCACACTCGTGCCGGCAGACGTACTGCATGCGAAAGATTCGCCGGTCTATGAGTTGCGGATCTACAAGTGCGAGCCGGGCAAGCTCCCCGCGCTCAACGAGCGCTTCCGGAATCACACACTGAGGCTGTTTGAAAAGCATGGCATGGAGAACGTCGCGTACTGGATTCCCACGGACGAGCCTCAATCGACCGACACGCTGATCTATGTTCTGCGGCATGCCAGCCGTGATGTGGCGAAGCAGTCGTGGAAGGCCTTCCTGGAAGATCCGGAATGGCAGGCCGTCGCCAAAGCTTCCCAGGAGAAGGACGGAAAGATACTGGCCGGCCCACCGATTTCGGTCTACATGGCCCCGACCGATTTCTCGCCGGAGATCGGTCCCGCACGGCACGACCGGCTCTATGAGTTGCGGGTTTACACTGCGGCGGAAGGCAAGCTGGATGCAATGCATGCCCGCTTCCGCGACCATACCGATCGCCTCTTCGCACGACATGGTCTGCGTTCGTATGCCTACTGGCAAGCGACTGATGCACCGCAGTCAAAAACAACCATGTACTACATTCTGGAGTCGCCGGGCCGGGAACAGGCCCAGGAATCCTGGAAAGCGTTCGGTGCCGATCCCGAGTGGCAAGCCGCGAAGCAGGCCTCGGAAGTGAACGGGAGTTTGCTCGCACAACGCCCGGAATCGACCTATATGACTTTGGTCGATTACTCTCCGGCAGAGTAAGCAGATCTGCTGCAAACGTGGAGGATGGGCCTCTTGAGTGATGTCATCCCTCGCGAGATGCACGCATGAGCGAGTTCGCCCACCAGCGAGCGGAACTGGTCGCCCAATTGCGGCGGCGCGGCATTGTCGACGAGCGGGTGCTGTCCGCAATGGCGACCGTGCCGCGCGAGCAGTTTGTTCCCGACGCTCTGCAGCACGAAGCCTATAAGGATGCCGCCCTGCCGGTGACCGAAGGCCAGACGATCAGCCAGCCGTTCATTGTGGCTCTCATGACGCAGCTTTTATCGCTAGAGGGTGGCGAGACCGTCCTCGAGATTGGCACGGGGACGGGTTATCAGACAGCCGTGCTGTCGCTGCTATGCCGGTTTGTTGTGTCGATTGAGCGGCTGTCCGGCCTGGCGGCGGAGGCAAAGAATCGGCTGTCCCAACTCGGCTATGGCAATGTCGAGCTGCACACGGGCGACGGGACGTTGGGATGGAAGCCGGCGGCCCCTTACGACCGAGTGCTGGTGACGGCCGGCGCCCCGGAGGTCCCTGCACCGCTCTACAATCAGTTGCGACTCGGCGGGCGTCTGGTGATTCCGGTCGGCGACGAACAGTCTCAGGTGCTCGAAGTCATCGTCAAGGGCCAACACGGGCCCGAAGTCATCGACGCCGGAGGTTGCCGGTTCGTCAAGCTGATCGGCGACGCGGGATGGGAGCCGGTGTGATGACTGAACTCAAATGGCAGTAACGAATGCCGGCCTTCAGCGGATGAGGCTTTCTTCGACTGATGTGCTGATGCGCTATACGACGGCATCTCCCGGTCATCTTCTGATGAACTCAAACCGGAAGGCGACAGCGTCATCAATGCGGCGCTGTCAGGCGAAGCAACGCGGTGAGGGCAAGAGACGTGGCGATCAGAGGGTCGTCTTCACGCATTGTGGCGTCGAGGTTCTTCCATGAACCATCCGGTCGCTGTGTCTCAACGAGTGTTCGTTGAATGCACACGCGTTGATCGGTCAGCCGAACGTCATGCGTCAATTGCCAGACTCTTGCCAGAGAAGCCGCAGCATAGAAGAACAATCCCGGGTGGTTAACGGTTTCACCCGGGATGTCGGTGCGGGAATCTTCGAGCCGCGGTGCGGGCATCCGATTCAAGGCGTCGAGAGCTGCTGAAAACCGGGCATGATCAGGAGGAACACCACAGTACCACAAGGCGGCAACGCCGTCGCATGTTGCCGAATAATAGGAACGAGTCGTCATTCGTCCGTCGGAGCTGGAATACGTTCCTGCTTTGTTGAGAGCGGATAGCGGATCTGGAGTAAAATGAAATCCACCGTTCTGGTCGAGTGCCAAAGGCCAGTTCTGGCACTGTTTCACAAACGCCAATGCCGCGAAACGTGATTTGTCTTCGAGCATCCTCGACCGATAGAGCGCTTCCAGGGCGTGAGTCGAGACGGACAGATTGGCCGGGTTAATTCCG
>JAHBXU010000391.1 GCA_019636315.1 Planctomycetaceae bacterium
GAACGCAGCGTACTGACCTTCGTGCCATAACGGCCGCCCGTTCATCACAACCAGCCGCACGTCGCCCTCAGCGGCTGCCGGCAGATACTCCTGAACGATGCAATAGCCGTCACGGATGACCGCCTCGATCATCTGGTTGAGGTTCGCCTGTTCCCCCTCTTCGATGAGAAACACGCTCTGCCCGCCGGACCCCTGGAGCGGCTTGATGACGACTTTGTCGTGTTGCTCGGCAATGAAGGCTTTAATCTCCCTCAAGTCGCGGCTGATACACGTTCTCGGCCGCACTTGTTCTGGAAAATGCTGAAAATACGTCTTGTTGAGAGCGTTCGCCAACCGGCTCGGATCATTCAACACAATGACGTCGTGTGCGGCGGCGAGTTGGCCGAACAGGATGCCGCTGGTCTGCGCCCAGGCGCGTTCCGCCGCATCTTCAGCCGGATCGTTCCTCAAGAGGAGGACGTCCAGTTCGTCGACAAGAATCCGCTGCGGTTCGGTTTCATCACTTTGCAGTTCCTTCAGGTAGTCCTTCAGCGAGTCATAATGGTCACCAGTCACCGCACGTGCATGGGCATAGATCGACCCGTCGGGAGCATAGACAAAATCGCCGACGCCGAGCGTGAAGCTCTGATGTCCCAGGTTGACGGCGGTCATCGACAATCGCGTCGTGGTGAACGCTGCCTCTTCCGTCATCACGTCGTTGACGACAAAGCCGATCTTCATCTGACGGTCTCCCCGAGAGAATCCAGTGAAAGCGTGCGGCACGCATCGAGACGATCGCGAAACGCGGGATCGTTCCAGAATCGAGGCGTGAGCGCGGGGGCATCGAGAATTCCTCTCCGCCGCAATTCCTGCACATAAGGCACGTGGTGCAGGCCGATCTTGCCCACATACAGCGGCTCGATGTCGTGCCCCGACTGAAGGTATCGGAGCAGGTCACGCAGGCCGCGCAAGTAGACGGCGTCCTTCGTGAGCCCACCGGCACGGTGCGCGCGGAGCGCCGTCACAAACGCCTGCCGTGCCGCGAAGCCGAATTCTTCCAGCAGCAACTGAAATGTCTCGCAGAACACGGCGCCCTCGGTCAACGAGCGGACCGCCATCACGCGTCCGGCCAAGGTCCGCAAACGCGAGGTGCTCAGCCCTCCGCACAAGTGTTCGGCGAGCACGGCCAGGCCCTCCTGGAGCGATTCGTATCCCGCCAGCCCGGCATAGAGTTGACGGACCGGCTGGCAGCGGCCATTGAAGTACGTCAGCAGATGCGTGCCGATCTCGTGGTGCAGCAATGGCTCCACGCGTTCCGGCGGCAGACACAGATCCTTGGAAACGAGCAGCCGGTCCTGGGAGACCATGAGTCCGGTGGCGATCTCATCAGAAATGTCGACGCGCGGATTGAACGTGTTTTCCCTCTGAAAGTAATAGTCGAACTCATTCCGGGCGCGCTCCACGAACTCCCTGGCGGTCACGCGTTCGGGGGGCGGTGCGTCGCACGCGATGCAGTCTTCACGGTCCGCATCCGTTGCCGCCACCGGACGCGCCAGAATGGCCTGCGCGAGAGTCACCAGATCGTCGTCGGCCCCGTCATAGAGTTGCAGGCTCGTTTGCAGGAAATGCGGCGTGTCAATTTCACGGAGTCCTGTCAGCTTCCGATCGATCTCTTCCTGTTTCTCTGTAAACAGCAGCGCGATGGTGGGATCCTCAATACGTTCGATCTCGATATCGAATAACCTTCGCTTGAGCAGATTGGGATGGTACGGAAGCGGGCGATACTGAAAGACGGGCGTCTGCCGATATCCCGACGCGGCAAACTCCTCCCAGGCGACGTCGGCATTGATGGGCGTCACCTGCAGCAGAAAATCCAGAGCACCTGCGACCTCGCTCAGCTCCTGATCGACGATCCGGGCGGCTTTGACCAATGACGAAGGCCCGAGCGAGTCGTAATGCAACTGTGCGTTCCCGGCATCCAGGCCCGTGAACTTGGCGATGGCTTGCCGGAGCGCCCTGGCCAGTTGCCGCCGCAGCTTCTGCAGGACGACCGGAAAAACGGTCCCGGTCCGCACGTCGCGAAAGAGCGAGGGATCGACAGAGATGCCGAGCGTGCAGCAACGGCCGGCGACCACATCCGCGAACGACGCCGCGATGGGCGGCAGGCCCGACCGTGTGACGGGGTCGCAGGTCAGCACGCTCACCGAGGCCGAATGACCACCGAGGGTCACCTTGGAGAGCGCTTCCGTGAATGTGTCGAGCGTTGACGGGAGCGACTCGGGGATCGCTGAGACGACCTGAAACGACTCTCGCGCTTTGTCATCTCCGTCCGAGGCCGTCAACCCCACCGGCTGCGCCCAAACCTCCAGAATGAGGAAGGTGCCGAAGTGCTCCTGCATCGCGGCTGCAATGCGCTCGCACAGTGCACACAACCCCTCGTGATACCGGCGCTCCCCGGAGATAAACAGGTACGCCGCTTCCGTGGTGATCAACTCACGAGTTCCCGCATCGCTTTGCCCGGGAGGTTCTCGATAGATGCACAGGAACGGCAGTTGTCGATCCATGCGCAGCCGCCCGTCGCCGGGAAGATTGCGGCGGACAGGTTCGTTTGTTCCGAGCCGCGCACAGGCAGCCTCCGCCACCTCCTCGAAGCGTCGAAGGTCCAGCTCATCATTGTCGGTGGAGGAAGAAGGGGGCACGCTCATCGTCGCTCCAGTTCCTCCCTCACGCCGGACAGTGTGGACTGGAGCGCGTTGTAGATCTGCTGCACAGCGGCTGGATCGACGTCGCCCGTCCACTCGTCCATAAATGACTTGCGAAACTCGACGGCGATCGAGCAGACGCGGCACGGGAAGACGTGATGAATCCAGCGTCCGAAATGCCCCCCATAAAACTTGACGTTCTCGCGAACGTCGAGCTTGCGGCCCCCAAAGTCGTAGCCGCGCAGGTCGTGGATGAAGCGATCGACAATCGGTCCCCAGTAATCCCGGTCCATCGTGCGAGTCCCGATGTTCACTTCGGGATGGGTTGCGGGGTCGGCGGTCGTCCGCTCGCGACGGTGATTGTAGGTGTGCAGATCGTATACGACGATCCGGTCATGCTCGACGAGCAGTTCGCGGATCAGGTCCTCAACCGCGCGATAGAAGGCATCATACTCCCGAAGTGATTCCGCCACCGAGATCGGCGTTGGTGGAAGCTTCCACACCTGCAGCCCCCAGGCATCTTCCGGCGCCAGATAAACGGCCTTGTCGCGTGGGCGATTGAGATCGACCTCGAATCGCGATCGAACGCCAATGACCTGCGTTGCGGCGACCTGCGCCCATTCCGCCGTATAGGGATCCTCCTCCCGTCGACGCGCTGTATCATCGATTGCCAACTGACACTCGACATCCGGACGCGTGTCGTGTCCCTGGTGAATCGCTGCTGCGACGATCGGACTGAGGCCTCGGCGAAAGATGGAGTACGGCTGAAGCGCCATCGTGACGACTCATTCGATTCGTGAGACCCACATCGACGTCGGGCCGGGCAAACGGCCCGGGGGAGAAATCCATACCAGTGGCCTGGGCGAAGCAGCAGCGCGTACGTCGTGAAAGATGCTTTCTTCGTGACACACAACCGACAGCCTCAACGGTGCTGCCCGGGAACTCCCCGTGCTCGCCCAGAGACAGCAGCGCTTTGACTCGCAAACTGAATGCCACCGAGGCGCTATTCATTCTTTGTCCAAGATTCTGGCAGTGTGATGCGCTCTGGCTCGATAGACATAGTCGCAGAACGTTCAGCGCGAGTGATGGGCGATCAGCGATCTCGCGTGGATCGACAATGGGTTGCTCCGAGAAGCAACAAAGGGCGCGGCCTTGATCCGACCGGCATGTGACGTGCTCAGACTCGTATTGACGAGGGCGGGATCGTGAAGCGTGCGGGCCTGCTCGCTCGTCTCGTGACAACCGCGCGGCACTCACAACCGACCGCGCTCATCTGGCACTCATAAAGCTGAGGGCACAATGCTTGGAACCATCCTGCTGATCATCCTGATTCTGCTCCTGCTGGGCGCGCTGCCGGCATGGCCTTACAGTCGCTCCTGGGGCTATGCGCCGACGGGCGGGCTCGGTTTGATTCTGATCATCGTGTTGATTCTCTTGTTGCTCGGCCGAATCTAGCGGTTGACGTCGCCGAACCACCGTCGATGCCTGCTGAAACCGCGACGGATGCTGGACGTTCAGTCTGATCGGAGATCGATCACTTCAGCCGACCGGTCGCTCCATGCCCAATCCCCAGCGCTGGCGAATCAGACTGCCTGCAATGAATTGCGACTTTGAAACGCACGTCGGAGTCCACTTGGCACGCGATATGCAACCTGAGCAACTGTGTGAGGATGATTCGTTGTAATGCATCCTTTTCGACAAAAGGAGAACAGAATGAACTGGGATCAGATCAAGGGAAAGTGGAAACAAGCCAAAGGCCAGGCGCTCCAGAAGTGGGGCGAACTGACGGATGACGATCTCGATGTCGTGAACGGACGACGTGAGGAGCTTGTCGGGAAAGTTCAGGAGCGCTATGGGATCGCAAAGGCGGAAGCCGAACGGCAGGTCACGGAATTCGAGACCAGTTGCCGTTGCTAGAGGAGCTCGGCCGCTGTGCCTGGGTTTCACCACTTGACCACCGGGAAGCAGCGGCTCGCTCTACATGGAGGTATCTCGAAGGAGTGAGTTTGGTGAAGTAGGGAGACCGTGCCGCCGCGAGTTGCCGGTGTCGCAGCTCGCGGCGGTATCGCTTCACGGAGGCGAACGATCCTGCGCAAGCGATTGTCCGTCCTCACGGAACACGAATACTGACTGAGGAGATGGTGACATGCCATCGCAAGTGTGGACCGATAAACAGGAGCGTCAATACGAGCACATCAAAGCGAGTGCCACTGAGCGAGGACGCTCGGAGGAGGAGGCTCAGGAGATTGCCGCCCGCACAGT
>JAHBXU010000392.1 GCA_019636315.1 Planctomycetaceae bacterium
ATCCCATCGACACCATCCTGGCGTCATTCGCCGACGACTTGAACCTCGTCGTCGAGCAGCAACCCGCAGATCAGCCGCTGGAAGAAAGCGGAGAACAACAGGAGCGGCCAGTCGAAGAGGACCAGCCCGTTGAAGAACCTCCGCCCGTTGACACGCCGCGTGTCGAAGAGGTCGCCCCTCAACCGGATGCTGCTTCAGAAAACATTGCTGAAACCGCACCGGAGACGACCGGACCGGAATCGCCGTCGCAGACCAGTGTGGATCTTTCACAGATGGGTCACCGGAGTGCGTCCGGAAAGGCGCTGCTGCTTGAGACCTACGGTGGTTCCGAAGCGAGTGAGTCGGCCGTGCAGCGGGCGCTGGAATGGTTCTCCAGTCGACAGCGATCCGACGGAAGCTGGAACTTCAACGATGTCGGCCCCTGTGGAGAGCCGGGCGAAATTGACAATCCGATGGGAGCAACCGCCTACGTGCTGCTTTGCTACCTCGGTGCGGGACAAACGCATCAGAGCGGTCTGTTCAAAAGCAATGTGCGGGCGGGGTTGATGTACCTGCTCGCACACGGCCGGCGTGTTCCCGCGGGAGGCGACTTTCGCGGCGCCAACTGCCGCGAACACGACAACTTCTATGTGCAGGCCGCAGTGGCGATGGCGCTCAGCGAGGCGTATCAATTGACGAAGGATCGCCGCTTCGGGCTGGGGCAGGCGGCGCAATCGGCGATCGATTTTCTCTGTCACGCGCAAGATCCTCAGGGCGGGGGATGGAGATACAAGCCGCGCGAACCGGGCTGCACGTCCGTCACCGCGCTGGTCATGCTGGCGCTCAAGAGCGGGCTCAACGCCGGACTGAAGGTTCCTCCCAGGGTGCTGGACGGGATCAGCCATTACCTGGATACCGTGAGGAGCGACCCGGCGCCGGCCGGCCGCTATGCGTATCGCGTCGCGGAGCCGGTCTATAAGTCGTCCACCACGGCGATGGCCCTGCTGTGCCGCATGCATCTCGGCTGGACAAAGGATGACGAAGAACTCCGGAACGGAGTCGCCCTGCTCAACAGACGAGGCCCCTACAACAATCTGTACTATTGCTATTATGCCACTCAGGTCATGCGCGACTGGGGCGGCGAGGAATGGCAGCGCTGGAACGGCGTGATGCGTGACGATCTGGTCCGCACGCAAGTCGTGGCCCCCGGCCCGGAGTATGGCAGTTGGGCGCCGCGCGACCGCAGTGGCACAAGCGGCGCCGGAGGGCGACTGTTCACCACCTGCCTCGCGACGATGACGCTCGAAGTCTACTACCGTCATCTCCCCTTGTACGGGCTGCCGGAAGACGACAAGATGACTTCCAACAAGCCGGCTGACTTCGTGGCGGATGCAGATGACGAATAGTGCACTGCTCTGCGCGACAACTCTCACCCGACCACTCCCCTCCAGAGACCGCCCCCGATGAATTGTCGTTTGCTACTGTCGACTGTCGTGTTCTCACTGCTGGTTTCCCCGGCCGGCGTTTCAGCTCAGGAGTCGGATCAATCGATGCGCGTCTACTTTGGAACATACACTCAGCGGGAGAGCCGCGGGATCTACCTCAGCACGCTCGATGTCGCGACGGGCGCACTATCACCGGCGCAACTGGTCGCCGAAAGCGAGCAGCCGTCGTTCGTCGCCTTGCATCCGACGCGTCCCTTGCTGTACGCGGTGAACGAGACGCAGGAATTCAACGGCCAGCCGGGCGGCGGCGTCTCCGCCTTCACGATTGATCCGGCCGACGGCGCACTCACGGAGCTGAACTGCGAAGCGACGCACGGCGGCGCCCCCTGCCATCTGGTCGTCGATCACGCCGGACGAAACGTCCTCGTCGCGAATTACTCGGGCGGCAACGTGGCCGTTCTGCCGATCCGCGAAGACGGATCGCTGGCGCCGGCCAGTTGCGTCATCCAGCACACGGGATCGAGCGTCAACCCGCAGCGTCAGCAGGAACCGCACGCGCATTCCATCAACCTGGACGCCTCCGGCGAGTTCGCGTTCGTTTGCGATCTCGGGCTCGACCAGGTGCTCGTCTATCGCTATGACGCCAAACAAGGGACGCTCTCGCCTCACGAGCCGCCATCGACATCGACGCCGCCGGGGAGCGGGCCGCGGCACTTCGCCTTTCACCCCTCAGGCCGGTTCGCATACGCCAACCTGGAGATCACGTCCGCGGTGCAGGCCTTCCGCTATCACCCACCGATCGCCGTGCTGTATGGCTTCCAGACGATCAGCACGCTTCCCGAAGATTACCCCGCAGGCAACTCCACGGCGGAGACGCAGGTGCATCCGTCCGGCCGATTCGTGTACTGTTCCAACCGCGGGCACGACAGCATTGCCGTCTATCGCGTCAACGAAGATTCGGGCGAACTGACGTTTGTTGAACACGCTCCGACACACGGCCAGATGCCGCGGAATTTCGGTATCGATCCGTCCGGGACGTTTCTGATCGCCGCCAACCAGGAAACCGATAACGTCTTCGTTTTTCGGATCGACACAGAGTCGGGGCGATTGTCTCCGACAGGGCATTCGCTCCGTGTCCCCATGCCGGTGTGCGTCAAATTCGCCGCGCCCCACTGAGGCATCATGCGTGTTGGCGCGGAATTCTCTGCGAAGTCCCAAGCCGACGGCTTTGCCGTCAGACATCGGCGGATCGATTCACTTGTCTCGCCCACAGCGCGTCCGGCGCACACCTATTATCGTTCGACCGCAGAACCGTCGGCTTGGGACGGCAGGCCGTGACCACGGGACAGCCCCGTGATCTCCATTGGTGTCACACCGTCAAGTGTCAGTAGTACACCGACCAGCCGCAACGGCAGCCTTGTTTCTCGCAGTGATGGGGATGGCGGCAGGGGAACAGATGGATGCGGTTGTAGTAAGACGGCCCGTGGCTGGAATCCTCGTGCCGGGTGACATACGGCGAGTAGTCCATCCGCTCGCAGCTCGTTCGTCGTGCAATGCCGACGCCGCGCGGGGAAAACATCTCTGGCATGCATCGCTCGCGCGGCGAGTCGCCGAACGACGTCCATGACTCAAACAGACTGAATCGCCGCGTCGGCTGCGGGAAGTGTCCCTGCATCTTCGGCCGGGTGGCATAGTCCGGCAGCACCTTCGGCGGCGGGGCGTTCATCGCGCCGGAGTCCTGGTAGTCGTTTGCATAGTCCGACGAATCCCCGTAGGGAGCGGAGTTGTCAAACAACTCGGACTCGACATAAGGAGCGGACTCGATGACCTCGTCACCGAAACAGGCGGGAGCGAGCATCGCCCCCCCCGCGAACAAGAGCATGAGCCGCCCTGCAGTCGTGCCCGTGCGATTCCAGCGCATGACGAGGTCTCCTCCGGTGAAATTGCGGCCGGGACATGGTAGAGTCGGCTCTCCGAATCCTGTCCAACTCGACCAAGTTTTGCCGCATGACAAATGCGGCGTTGTCGCCGCACGATCTCCTGTTGAGAGAGGGTCGGCGAACCGATGACGAACGATCAGCCGATCTCTTTCGGAGCGTGACATTGGAATAACCGGCACACTCCCCCATCAATCGGAACCACTGTCGAGTTAATACCTTGAGACGTCCGTCGCGCGGCGGGGGGCGATTGTCGCGGAGAAGCCCTGGATGAATTCGCCCTCGGACGCCGGTTCGCCCCCATTCGTGGATGAGCGCTCAGAGGAGTACGTGCAGGCCCCGCCGCACGGCTTCGTCGCCACGGTCCGGCAGCTCGGTCCCGGATTGATCATCGCCGGCAGCATCGTCGGGTCCGGAGAGTTGATCGCCACGACAAAGACCGGCGCGCAGGCCGGCATCGTCCTCATGTGGCTGATCATCATCGGCTGCCTGATCAAAGTCTTCGTCCAGATTGAGCTCGGCCGCTACTCAATCACCTACGGCCAGACGACGCTCGCCGCACTGAACACGCTTCCGGGCCGCATCGGCCGCGTCAATTGGATGTTGTGGTTCTGGTTGTGCATGATGGCCGCGTCCTTGTTCCAACTGGGGGGGATCATCGGCGGCGTTGGGCAGGCGCTGGCCATTTCGTTTCCCATTACAGGAGACTACCGGGACGCCATGCTGATCCCGGCGCAATCGGAACTTGAGCAATACCTCGCATGGGAAGCCGATCGCGAGACGGGAAACAGCAAGCTTAGCGGTTTGCCGGAAGCGGAACGCGAGCGTGTGCTGCACGGGCAACAGTCCATGTCCGAGCGTCTCCTGGCGTTGGGCGACCGCGGGGACGCGGCCCTGGAGATTGTTCGCACAGGTGGCCGCGTGATTGAACCCGCCACTGTCGACGACTTGTATTGGGCGGCGGCCGCCGCGCTTATCACGGCGATGCTCCTGTTCAACGGGCGCTACGGGTTGATTCAGAATGTCTCAGCCGCACTGGTTGTCGCGTTCACCTTCATCACCGTGGGAAATGTCTACGCGCTGCAGACAACGACGCATTGGAGCATTCCCTGGGAGGAATGGCTGAGCGGTCTGACGTTTTCGCTACCGCAGGGAGGCGGGCAGGGGGTCGCCACGGCCCTGGCCACCTTCGGCATTATCGGCGTCGGCGCCGCGGAGTTGATCGCCTATCCGTACTGGTGCATCGAGAAAGGGTACGCACGTTCTACAGGTCCGCGTTCGAACGATGAGTCCTGGGCGGTCCGTGCCCGCGGCTGGATGCGGGTCATGCACATTGATGCCTTCGTTTCGATGGTGATTTACACGGTGGCCACATTGGCGTTTTTCATCGTCGGCGTGGCCGTGCTGAACCGCAAAGGACTCGATCCCGACAAGAATCGCATGGTCAGTGTCCTGGCCGAGTCGTACGTCCCCGTCTTCGGGGCCTACGCGAAATGGTTGTTTCTCATCGGAGCGATCGCCGTCCTGTATTCGACATTTCTCGTCGCGCTCGCATCTCATGCGCGGTTGTATACGGATGCC
>JAHBXU010000393.1 GCA_019636315.1 Planctomycetaceae bacterium
ACACAAGCGCGGAGTACCTCTACGCAGACCTGCAGGACGAGTTGGAGAACGTCGGAAATCCGGGAATGGTTCTCGGCACGGCGGGATACGTCTACACGTCGACGAACTATTCCTTACTGCGGATCGTCACGCCGTATCTGTGGAACGCGGTGGACAACAGCGAACTGGCGGCTGCGGAGAACGGCGATCTCGTGAATCTCAATAATCTCCCGGCGGGGACGTGGGAACAGCTCAAGGAAGACTGGAGCAGTCTCGACGACTCGGACCTGGTGGACGACCACTACGTGAGCGTCTCGAACGACCGACTGACCGCCTCGCTCTACAAACTGTACGTCATCGAGAACATTCTGGAACCGGCCGGCATCACAGATCCGCAGACCAAGCCTCAGGGGGTCTATCCGCTGCATTACCAGTTCCCCGCTCCCGCGGGACTCAACGGTTTTGACACCAGCGACCAGACGTCCCGCGTCGGCTCGCGGGGCTGGAATCTTTCCGCATCCGATTACGACAAGTTCCTGACCGCACTCCGCTTTGACGACACGATCCTGTCGCCCGCGACGCGCGCGACCATGGATAGTCTGTTGCTTGGCTGGCAAGTGGCAACCACGACGACTGGCGATCTCGGTCCATACCTGTTCAAAACCGGGGCCAACTTCAACGGCGCGGACCCGACTGGAACTCTGATCAGCAACCGCGTCAACAACGCCGTTATGGGCTTGTTTCCCGGCGGCGTGCAGGCGACCTGGATGATGAACAGCCAGTTGGGGCCTCAGTTCGGCTCGGCCTTCAATCCGGCCGGCGCAGGACAGGATCGCATCCCCGCACTGCGCGAGGCGTACGACAATGCCTGGACCGACGTGGTCTATGAAGGGAACTTCGCCGCGGCCGGCCCGGATTCCTTCATTCTGCAGTCGGTCCCCGGCGCCGGGACGCAGTGGGTGGAACTGCAGTTCAACGGCGCGGTGGTGTTGCAGCGGCGGATCGACACGCTGAACTCGTTGACCATCAACGGGCTCAGCGGCAACGACACGCTGACGATCAACGGCCTCCCGGACTTACTTGAACTCGATATCGTCTTCAACGGCGGTTGGGGAGACGACACGGTCACGATCAATGACCTTCCGTCCGGCGTGGACTTTACCTTTAACGGTCAGGACGGCGCCGACACGGTCAATGTGAATTCCACGCGTTGGGGATCGACGTTGACGGTCAACGGAGGGAGTCATAACGACACGGTCAATCTCGGTAACGGCGATCTGGATTCCGTTCCGGGAACGCTTGTGTTTGTGGGCGGATCGGGATCCGATCTGCTGAACGTGGATGACAGCAGCGACTTCGCGGCGGAGACAACGCACGCCGGTTATGCCCGGGAATACATTGTCACGCTGAACACGGTCAGTCGGTCCGGGGTCGGCCAGGTGGCGCAGTTCAGCCAGCTCGAAGACGTGACTCTCACGGCCAGCGATCAGGACAGTCTGATTCAGGTCGAATCGACGACGAAGTTCACCAACTTGCAACTCAATGCCGGCGGCGGCAACGATGACGTTGTCCTGGGGACGGGCTACGCCGCGACACAGCTCAACAGCCTGATCGACGTCAACGTGGGCAGTGGCGTGGATGAACTGAGGATCGACGACCGTTTCAGCCACTGGACTAACCACAAAGGGCAGACGGCCGATGAGAATTACGTCCTGCACGGCAGCCATTTTCAGTCCCAGCACATCCCGCTGGTGGAATGGGGGACGGTGGCCCGGCCCGAGTTCATTCACCTGCTGCAAAATCAGGACGGCACAACCACGAATGTCCAGAACGTGCTCAGCGGCGTCGTGCTGACCATCGACGGCGGCGGTGGCGACGACGTCATCAACGTCCATGCCACAGAGGTTTCGTCACAGCTCGACATCGAAGGCGGATCAGATAACGACACGATTCGCTTCACGCCAAGCTCCAAGAATCTCAATTCAATTCGAGGCGTGGCGAACGTGTCCGGCGGATTCGGCACGAACGATGTCGTGATCCTCGACGATGCTGCGAACAGTGACGCGGGCGGCCGCGAATACCGCGTGATCGAGCGGACAATTGACGTCATCGGATCGACGTTCGGTCAGATCAACCTGCCCGGTGCGTTCCTGGAAACCGTCGAGATCCGCGCTGGGGCCGCGAATGACGTGTTCGACGTTCGTTCGTGGCATCAGTCGGCCGAACTGCATCTCTTCGGCAACATGGGTTCGGATGAGCTGATCGTGGCGGGCGTCGAACAGACGCTCGATGCGATCATCGGCGATCTGGTATTCTACGCAGACGCCGAGTTGCTGTTCGGTTCGGCGTCCCCCGACTTCGACACAGTCGTCATCCACGATCAGAACCGGATCGGCTCAGCGGATTATGACATCGAAGTGGGATCGGGCCTGGATTCCGCACTGACGACCAACGGATTCGAGCTGCTCCATTACGGCGTCGAAGAATTGACGCTGAATGCGAATGACTCAAACAACAATGTCGATGTCTTCGGCAGTTCGTCCGTGCTGCACAAGGCGGATTACATCGTCAATGCCGCGGGCGGCAACGACGTGATCACGGTTCAGGCCCCTGCCAGCGCCCGCGTGATCGCAAACGGGGGCGAGGGTAAGGGGGACCGCCTGGTTGTCGTGGGCACGGCCGCCAACAACGTCGCAACCATAAAGGGTCAACAACTCGACATCGGCGACGTTCTCTCGGTTGCCACGACGACGGCGGTGCGGGGCAGCTCGATTGAAAGCTATGAGCTGGACGCTGGCGGCGGCCTGGACGTCCTGATCGTCGATGGGGAAGCCGGTTTGGAAGAAGCGTTTCGCTTGCAGGCCACCACAACGCCGGGCAAAGGCACTTTGACGGCCGCTCCGCACGGGCAACTCCGGTTCACACACCTTGAAGACGTGGAAGTGCTCGGGAACGCGGGCGACGGAGACACTCTCCAATTCGACGGCACCACAGCGAATGATGTGTTCGACATCAATCCGGTGGGCGAGGGCACGACGGACCAACCGTTCGTTCATCTGCTGCTGAGCGGAGGCGTCGGCCTGTTGAAGCTGCGTGATGCGACGCATGTCGGAGCACCGATGATCCGCGGCAACGTGGGCTCGGACCTGTTCCGCATCAGCATCTTCCCGGAAAACACAGACGCTCCAATGCGCAGCCTGCGGCTGAATGCCGGAGAGGGCACAAAGTTTGAGAACGATCAGTTGATCGTCAGTTACGCCCCCAACGCCGTCAGCGTGCTGTTCGCCGATACGGATCCCGACGACGGCCGACTCGTCTTCAGTGACGGTGACTCGCTGTTGGATCTCACCTTCAGCGACTTCGAATCGCTCTCGGTCGCCCTGTGAACCGGGGCGCGATCGGCGATTCTGCAGAGGTCGCACGTCCGAAAATGATGGAGCGGACGGCGACAGCACCGGCCCGTACCGTCAGCAGAATGAAGACGCTCGATGCTGACGACCCGCCGCCGCTCCCCATCGCCGCTTTATACTTCGGCCGACAGCGCCGCCCCGGTGACATCCCCGGCATTGATCAATCCGGTGAACCGGTGCAACCTGGTAGAGCTCGATCAACCCGGTCGATGTGATTGCGACAAGAAGCTTGGGAAAGGGGGATGACATGTAGGATGCAAATCTGAAACCTTTCAACGGAACCTTGCGGATGGAAAGCCCGTCCGGTAACGCCTGACCAGCGGCCGGAAGCGAGTCTTGCGTGGGGTGGGGCAATCCACACTGCGAAGCGTAGACAGCCAGTCCGAAAGCCATGCTATTTAGCGCCGAAAGACCTTTCGTGGGAGCCCTTGCTGTTCACATACCAGGGGCCACGCTGCGGCACCGCAATGGTCTGGTGCAGGCAGTCCTGCCGGCGTCGACTGAACATGGCGAACGGACAATCGAGGTTCCCCAGGAACTTGCGAGATCCTGTCGTTTCCTCAGTGAGTCCCGGCCGGAGACACCGGGTCAACAACTCCAGGCCTCGGCGGCGCACTCGTCCGCCGGGGAGCGAATGCAACGAGTGGACGCTGAGGTACCGCCAAACGAAGGTAACGAAGTGCGGCGGAATGGACGGCAGGAAGACATAGCGTCTTGGTAGTACCGGCGAAGCTGGCGAACAACCCTCAGTTGGAGCCAGTGGAGGGAAGCGAGACGTTGAATCATGGAACCGCTCTTGAGAAACACGACGAATGCATCGAAATTCGACAAGCGTGTCCACGAAACGGGAGCGGATAGCAGAGTTGGCGAAACAGTCGCCGCACATGGCGTTCACTTCGCTGGCCTACCTGATAGACATTGACTGGCTGAAGGAAGCGTACCGACGCACCCGCAAGGATGGTGCCGTGGGCGTGGACGGAGTCACCGCGGAGGACTACGAACAGGACCTGGAGGGAAACCTGCAGCGACTGCTCGACCACGCGAAGTCCGGCACGTACCACGCTCCTCCTGTGCGACGTGTGCATATTCCGAAGGGCGGCTCGAGTATCGAGACCCGTCCACTCGGAATCCCCACGCTGGAGGACAAAGTTCTCCAGCGGGCGATCGTCATGCTGCTGGAACCGGTCTACGAGCAGGACTTTCTGGACTGTTCGTATGGTTTCCGGCCCGGACGGTCGGCGCACCAGGCGCTCGAATCCTTCCGGGATCAGCTGATGGGCTGTCGGGGCGGCTGGGTTCTGGAAGTGGATATCCGGAAGTTCTTCGACCATCTGGATCACGGCCACCTGCGGCAGTTTCTCCGACTTCGGGTGCGTGACGGCGTGCTGCTGCGCCTGATCGACAAATGGCTGAGTGCGGGCGTGCTGGAGGACGGGAGCGTCAGCTATCCCGACGCCGGGTCGCCCCAGGGCGGAGTGGTCACGGCTCCAACAAAAGTGCAAAACTTTCTCGTTACTCGCTTTCTTCGCAAAAAGGGGGAAGTTGATTCGGT
>JAHBXU010000394.1 GCA_019636315.1 Planctomycetaceae bacterium
TGCATACAGCGAGATTTCGGGTTCGTGCTGGGCGACGTCCGGTGGCAGACTGGCCGCTTCGCCGGTGGCCACATAGGGCGGATTGCTGACGATGACGTCGAATGTCGTTCCGCTGATGGGAGCGAACAGGTCACCTTCCAGCAGGGTCACGCGGTCATCGACTTGATGGCGAGCCACGTTGCGGCTGGCAACCGCGAGTGCATTGCGACTCACGTCGACGGCCGTGACGATGGCTGCCGTGGCGTTGACCGCCACCGCGACCGCGATGCACCCGGATCCAGTGCCGATCTCGAGAATGTGGGGAGTCTTGATTCCTTTGACGGCGTCGAGCGTCTCCAGAACAAGTAGTTCGGTCTCGGGGCGTGGGATCAGGACGTCGCGGTTCACCTCGAAGTCCAAGCCAAAAAATTCTCGATGGCCGACAAGATAGGCGACCGGTTCATGTTCGGCTCGGCGTTTGACAAGTTCGCGCATGCGGCCCCGGACGTCATCGCTCAGCACCTCGTCGAAGCGTGTATAAAGCTGGATGCGTGGGCACCCGCAGGCGTGCGCCAATAGAATCTCGGCATCGAGACGCGGCGACGTGCTGTGGTGTTTGGCGAGATATCCTCGCGTCCAGTCCAGCACGCGGCGGATCGTCCACGATTCCGGGGAACTCTGCGGGGCGGCAGTCAACGAATTCTCCGGAGCGGTCCAGTCAGCGAGCCGCATGAGGGAAGGAAGGAGATCCAATCACCATCCGTTGACGCTTCAGTTGCGATCGTTCACGGAGAAGGACATTGGGACCGGGTCCGCCAGCTTCAAACTCGGGTGGTCGTCTCGTCGAACGATCACAGGAATGTTCCGATCAATCCCGTGAGCAAACCCAGGAGGAACCAGATGCCGGTCCCAGTCATCCGGCCTCGCGAGATTGTGATGCCTGCCATCATCCAGCACAAGCCGCTGATCAGCCCGATCCAGGCCGCCGCCTGTCCTTGGGCGTCGGGCCCTCGTGGCACAAGCGGCGGAATAAACTCGTCTCCCAGAATTCGCATCACGGAAAGACCAGCCGCCACGCACCCGGCGACGAGGGCAATGCATGCCAGCGACCACCGCGTGGCAGGATGGATGTAGTCGGGAAGGGCTTCGATTTCCTCTTCGGTTGGATACTTCGGCTCCGACCAGCTCGGGGCCTGGGTTTCGACAGGCTCGGGCGCCGGATTCGAGAATTTGTAGACGCCGCTGGCAGGTTCTGATCCGTCTTCAGACGGGGACAAGGCAGATTCGTTGACCATGGACCTGCTCCGAGAGACCACCACCGGGCCGTGGAGACCGAACGCGATCACGACAGGAGTGAGGACGGTCGGCGTCAGCCCGGCGATGCCGTGCCGATGCCGTTGTCGCCGCCGAGCCGCTCCTGCCGGTCAAATTCCAACAATGCCGAGATGAGTTCGTCGAGATTCCCCTGCATGACCTGATCGAGCTTGTAGAGCGTGAGTCCGATTCGATGGTCGGTCACGCGGCTCTGGGGGAAATTGTAGGTGCGAATGCGCTCGCTGCGATCGCCGGAGCCGATGAGCGTGCGGCGTGCTTCGGCCCGCTGATCGGCGGCTTCCTGCTGTTTGCGTTCCAGCAGCCGACTGCAAAGCACCCGCATGGCCTTGGCCTTGTTTTTGTGCTGACTTTTTTCGTCCTGGCATTTGACGACGATACCGGTCGCCAAATGGGTGATGCGGACGGCGGATTCCGTTTTGTTGACTTTCTGTCCTCCCGGCCCGCCCGCGCGCATCGTGTCGACCTGAATGTCCTCAGGACGGATGTTGATCTCCACGGCACTGGCTTCGGGCAGCACGGCAACAGTCGCCGCTGAGGTGTGGATGCGACCCTGCGACTCCGTCTCCGGAACGCGCTGCACGCGATGGCCGCCGCTTTCAAATTGAAGTTCGTGATACGCTCCATTCCCCGTGATGGAGAACGTTACATCCTTGAAGCCTCCCATTTCCGACGGGGATGCATCCAGGAGTTCCATTTTCCAGCCGCGGGATTCCACGTACCGGGAGTACATATTGAACAGGTCGCCGGCGAAGATGCCCGCTTCGTCGCCGCCCGTTCCTGCACGGATTTCCATGATCAACCCGCCGCGGGTGATTGAGTCCCCGGCCGTGGCGAGATCTTCCAGTTCTGCCTGCAGTAAGTTGAATTGCGACTGGAGGTCCGCCAGTTCGGATTGGGCGTATTCGCGGGTTTCCGCATCGTCCGCAGCGTCACGCATCTCGCGAGCCGCGGCAATCTCGCCCTCCAACCGGTGATAACGGCGGACCGATTCAGCCACTTTTCGGAGTCCGCCGTACTCCCGCTGGATGTCCAGCAGCAGATCGACATCGGCGAGCACCAGCGGATCCTGAAGCCGCTGCTCCAGCTCCTCAAACCGTTTCAGCTTGGCTTCCAGGCTCGGAAACATGTCGTTGCAAATGGCAGATTCTCTCGTTCCCAAACCCTGTATGGGAACGCCGACAGCGAAACTCCGTTTCGCGAGGCACGCTCAATGCGTTCCGCTTCACGCGAAACGGCATTTCGCGAAGCATCGTTCCCAATCGACGATTGGGAACCCGATCGTGATTCGTCACGTGGCCGACCTGCAATTTGCAGTTCCCGATCTGCAATTTGTAATCTCACTCTTCTTTTTTGCCCCAGTTGTACTTCTTCTGGAACTTCTCGACGCGGCCGGCGGTGTCGACGTACTTCATTTTGCCCGTGTAAAACGGGTGGGACGCTGAGCTGATGTCCACGTAAATCAGCGGGTACTCGTTCCCGTCCTCCCACTGGATCTTTTCCTTCGACTTGAGCGTCGAACGGGTGAGGAACTTGAAATCGGCCCCGCGGTCGAAGAACACCACGGGCTGATACTCGGGATGGATGTCGTCTTTCATTGGTCGCGGGCCGTTTCGCTGAACTGACAGGTTATTGGTCGCAAGGGAATCCGGTGCGACAGTTTATGGTCCCATGAACCAATCGGCAAGGGGATTCAGGACTTCGATTTCCGTGTGTCCTCGTGTATTCTGGAGTTGGTTTCTGAATCAGCGTGCGCGGTTCGTGGCGCTGGCCGTCAGAAGCCGGAAACCGCTCTGGAATGTCCCCAGCAAACGGCTCCGCCGTCAGTCAGCCGCGCAATCGCGACCCTTGCGGGGACACACTCGGGCGGCCAAACCGCGGTCGCCCGACGGCGGAGCCGTCGGCTTGGGAGTGCAGATCATCACAGCCGGGTGTCCAGAAAGGTCGCACGATGATGCATGGGGAACAACATGCGGAATGAATTCACAGCCGTCATCGAAAAGGACGGAAAATGGTTTGTGGCCTACTCGCCCGAAGTCCCGGGGGCGAACGGCCAGGGGCGGACGCGCGGGGAAGCGCTCGACAGGCTGCACGAAGCCATCGACTTGACTCTGGAAGATCGGTGCGAAGAGTTGGCACTGACATCGGCCGAATTTGAACAGTTCAGCGAGTTCGTACGCCAGAAAATGGGGAATGGGGCAGTCGAATCGCTGGAAGAGCTTGTGGATCTCTGGCGGGTCAACAATCCTTCTGAGCAGGAGTTGGAGGAAAGCGTTCGCGCGTTGGAAGAGGGACTTGCCGATGCGGCCGCTGGCCGGGTGCGGCCTGCTGAGGACGTCTTTCGAGATTTGGCGGCTCGTTACGGAGCGGAACTGTCCGAATGAGCTTTCGAGTGGTCGTGACTGCCAGAGCCGAGCGTGATCTCAAGCAGATCGGTGATTGGTTGATGGAGCGATCTCCGGAGGGCGCAAAGAGTTGGACCAGTGCCGCTTGGAAAGCAATCAAACGGTTGGGCGGAAATCCGCGCACGTGTCCGTTCGCCCCGGAAAATGGTCGGTCCGACCGGGAAGTCCGCAACGTTATGTTTCGGACTCGACGCGGGAGAACTTACCGGGCAGTTTTCGTAATTGAAGGCGACGCCGTATTCGTCACCCACTTTCGAGGGCCCGGACAGGATGTCCTCTCCAGTGCCGACATCGAACAAACGTTTGAATGATCTCTCATGATCTTCGTTCTCGATAACTACGATTCCTTCACCTACAACCTCGTGCAGCGGTTGGGGGAGATTGACCGCTCGCTGGACGTCGAAGTGCGGCGGAATGATCAGACGACGCTGGAGGAGATCGCCGCGCTCGAACCGGAGCGGATCATCATTTCTCCCGGGCCGGGAACGCCGGATGACGCCGGATTGTCGCGGGACATCATCCTGAGCTTCGGACCGACGCTGCCCGTGTTGGGCGTCTGTCTGGGTCATCAGTGCATGGGAGACATTTACGGCGGTCGCGTTGTGCGGGCGCAGCGGTTGATGCACGGCAAGACGTCTCTCATCGACCATGACGGACAAGGCGTGTTCGCCGGACTGCCAAACCCGTTTGAAGCGACCCGGTATCACAGCCTGATCGTCCCGGAAGAGTCTCTGCCCCCGGAACTGATCCCCTGTGCGTGGGTTCGGGAAGCGGGGCAACCGACGGAACTCATGGGACTGCGGCACCGGGACTATCCCGTTCATGGTGTTCAGTTCCACCCCGAGAGCTTTCTCTGCGATTCCGGGATGCGTCTTCTGGAGAACTTTCTGCGCCTGCCATTGCCCATCTCCGTATGATTGGAACGGCAGCAGTCACGGAGAGCGTAGAGATCAAAAGCCTTGCTGCCATCTCAATCCCCGTGCATTCCACGACCTGTGCTGTAATTCATCTCTGTGGGAGGAGGACATTTCGTGCTGTCGGTTGACGATGCGTTGGCAGCGATCCTCTCCGAGGTTGAGCCGCGCCTGCCCGTTAAGGTTGCGCTCGATGATGCCCTCGACCTCACGTTGGCGGCAGATGTGATCAGTGAGATCGACTCGCCGCCGTTTGCCAAGTCGCAGATGGACGGGTTTGCGGTTCGCAGCAGGGACCTGC
>JAHBXU010000395.1 GCA_019636315.1 Planctomycetaceae bacterium
TTGAGCACTGAGGAACGGGCGCCCGATCAAAGCTGGTTCCTGACAAATGCCCACGGCGATCAGATTGCTCGCGAACCGCCTCCGCTGCCGGGCGACAGCACCGTCGGAAAGAATTTCGCGTGGCGTTCATATTTTCATGGAGGGACGGAAGAACTGCCGCCGCAGGAGGCCTCGCAAGGGATTGTCCCTCGAACAAGTCCGGGCATTTCGACGGCGTTCCGGTCGCAGGCGTCCAACCGGTATATCGTGGCGCTGGCCGTGCCCGTCTGGGACGAGCCCCATACCGTTGTCGTGGGAGTGCTGGCGCGAACCATCGACTTGCCCGACTTGCTCTCTCCCTGGGAGGAGAGGGTTCGGGGCCAGTCGACGGATGAAGCCAAGCGGTTCCTTTCGCTCGTGGACGCCCGCGAAGAGAGTGGTTTTCTCCTTGACCATCAATGGATGACGCGCGAGGCGATGGAGCGATTGTCGGATGCGGAGGTGGAACAGAAGCTGCGTTTGACGGACGTCGCCGTGCGACGCATGCGGGACTCCTCGCGGAGCGACGATTTTCGCGACCCGATCGCCGAAGCCGGTCTCGATCGATCTTACAACGGGCCCTGGTTGGCGGCATTCGCACCCGTTGAGGGGACGGGGTGGGTTGCCGTTGTTCAGGAGCGGCGGGATGAGGCACTTCATCCTGTGGGCGCGATCACCAGTGTATTCGTACAATACGGTCTTGCGGCGTTGTTGGTCTTCAGCGTGATGCTGAGCATCCTGTGGTATCTGATTCACCGGGCGGCGACATAGACTGCGGATCACGACGGGCGTCGCCCACTGCAGACTCGGGGCAACGAGCGATCAGCACGGCACTGACCGACCTTCCTTATGGACACCGATTGATTTCGCCATTCACCTGTGTTTGAACTTGTTGCCGAAGGTCCCGAGCCGCATCAGCGCAGCCGCTTCTCGCTGCCGCCGGGAAAGTGCTTGCGTCTGGGACGCGGCAGCGCCGCGGAGTTGGCCGTTCCCTGGGAAATGCACCTTTCCCGCGTCCACGCCGAACTTACGGCCGATGGAACGTATGTGTCCGTCGTGCCGCGTAAGGGGATCACGAATCCCGTGTTCGTCGTCGGTGATCCGGTGGAGTCCGGTCGACTCCAGGCTGGCGAAAGCTTCGTTGTCGGGAACACGGTGTTTTCACTTCACGACGTGTCCATCAATGAGAACTCTCCGGAGGAATCGCTGCTGGAAGAGGTGACGTTTGCCCGCGGGCAGCTGCGCCAGGTGCGATTTGAGGATGCCGACCGCAGAATCGAAGTCCTTTCGCACCTGCCCGCGGTCATCTGGGGCGCCGGCAGTTTGAGCGAACGGGATTCGCGGCTCGTCGCGCTGCTGCTGGCCGGAATTCGATCGGCGGACGCCGCGGCTCTTGTCCGCATCAACTCCGAAGGCGCCGTGCGGGTCATGCACTGGGATCGTCGTCAGGAAACGGCCGGATCATTTCGCCCCAGCAGTCGCCTGGTCAGCGAGGCGCTGCTCAAGCGGCAGCAGACGGTGTTGCACACCTGGGAGAGTGAACACACGGGGGACTCCGTGTTTACAGCGACGGCCGATTTCGATTGGGCATTCTGCACGTTTGTGAATGAGGATGCACAGGGACCGTGGGGACTGTACGTCGCGGGGCGTTCGGAACCCCGGTCGCTGGCTGACCGGATCTCGGGCTCGTTAGGCCCCCCGGTGCTGCAGGCTGATGTGAAGTTTGCGGAACTCGTTGCGGAAATTATCAGCGCCGTTGAGCGTGTGAATCGCGTCGAGGGAGATTTATCGGTCCTGCGTCAGTTTCTGTCTCCGCCGATTCTCTCCGCTCTGGATCAGCAGGGACGGAGTTTCGGCAGAAATTCCGACCTACTCGAGCCGCGGGAGTGCGATGTCACGGTCTTGTTCTGCGACCTGAGGGGGTTCAGCCATCGGGCGGAGGTGGCGGGCAACGACCTATTGGGACTTCTGGATCGCGTCAGCAAGGCCCTGGAAGTGATGTCTGGCCGCGTCTTGGAGCACGGGGGCGTGACGGGCGATTTTCTTGGAGACGCCGTGCTCGGGTTCTGGGGCTGGCCGTTCGCTTCTGAGGATGCCCCACTGAATGCGTGCCGCGCGGCATTGGATATCCTGCGGGAGTTCACCGAGACGTCGCGTGCGCCGGGACATGTCTTGAGCGACTTTCGTGTGGGAATCGGCATTGCGCGCGGACGAGCGGTCGCCGGCAAGATTGGCACCAGCGACCGCGTGAGCGTGACGGTGTTCGGTCCGGTGGTCAATCTGGCCAGCCGGTTGGAAACGATGACCAAGCAGCTGCGCGTGCCCATTCTTCTGGATGAAGCGACGACAGAAGTGGTTCGCCGCCGCATGAATCCCCGCGACGGTCGCGTGCGACGACTGGGCCGCGTGTTGCCGTACGGATTGGAGCGACCGCTCGACGTGCACGAACTGCTTCCGCCCGAATCGGAGCGCCCGGATCTGACTCAAGCCCATATTGTCCAATACGAACGGGGAGTCGAAGCCTTCATCAAAGGCGACTGGGAGGAGGCCCACCGACAGTTGCATGGAATGCCCTCGTCCGATCGCGCCCAGGACTTTCTGACGCTGCGGATCGCAGAACACAATCGCGTGGCTCCGCCGCGTTGGGACGGCGTTGTCCAACTGCCGGAGAAATGACCACTGTTGCGCCGTCGCTTGTGCCCCTGTGCGGCCTGATGGAATGGACGGTCGCTGAAACTTGTCAACATGAATCCGCTGATGCGAACGTGCACTCATGGTCACAGCCAATATCGATCGCGACTGGAACCACCGTTATGAGTCGGGCGATTTGCCATGGGACTCGGGCATTCCGTCGCGGGAGTTGTTCCGCGTGCTTGACGAGCAATCGATTCCCGCGGGCCGTGCGCTGGAACTCGGCTGCGGCACGGGGACGAATGCCATTGCGCTGGCAGCTCGTGGCTTTCAGGTGACGGCCGTCGATTGCTCGCCGAGGGCTCTTGAGTTGGCACGCGCCAAAGCGGCGGAGGCCGGCGTCAATGTGCATTGGGTCCAGGCCGACGTCCAACGGTTCGGCGATGCGCTGGAGCCGTTTGAATTTGTCTTCGACAGGGGCTGTTACCATTGCTGCCGCCGCGTCGATCTGGCAGGCTATCGGCAAACGTTGGACCATATCACACGGCCCGGGTCCCGGTTGCTGATCCTCGCGGGAAATGCGAATGAGCAGTCGGCGGAAGGACCGCCACGGGTTTCCGAGCAGGAAATCCGGAACGAGTTCGGTGATCCTTTTCGCATCCTCGGGCTGCGCGAGTTTCGCTTCCAGGATCGAGGCGGAGCAGACGGCCCTTTAGGCTGGTCGATTCTGTTGGACCGAATCGGTTGATCGCGGGCCGGGATCCATGATGAGAGCATTGAGGCGGTTCCAGTGCGAATGCAGTGACGCGACTCAGAATCCGGTCGAGAGGGTCGTTTCGATTGTCGGGCCTGTGCGGGAAGAGTTGGGCCTGCTTTGAGGGGAAGGAGCCGACGTTCTTGAGTCCGGTCCTCCGGGCCGTTTAGCGTAGAAAGGATCGTCGGACGTGATGTGTCCGGCTGCTCATTCCTGAGGACGTCGAGATGACGGCGGCAACCACGAGTCCTGCAGACCAGATCACTCCGACGACGGCTGCTGCCGCACGCGTGTTCTCACCGACCGTGCTCGGTCTGGTCGCCGCGGGATTGATCGCCGCAGCGCATTTGCCGCTCGTCGTCACTTATTTTCAGCGTCTGTTGCTCTTCGATCACTACGAATTCGTTCCGCTGGTGCTGATAGGGGTCCCGATTCTCCTGTTCATCCGGGCACGGCAGATCCCCCGGAATGCCTGGCGTCGAGGTTTTCCGCACCGCGCGCTGCTTACTTCCTGCGGCATTCTTGCGGTGGCATCGTTGTTCGGATCGCCCTGGGCGGCTGTCATCTCGCTGATTCTCAGCCTGGGGCTCTGGCTCCGATACTATTCCGCCGCATACTGGCGGACGCTCCTGCCCGTCTGGTTGCTGCTGTTTCTGGTCATCCGGCCGCCGATGCATCTGGATCTGTCGTTGATTACCTGGCTTCAGATTGAAACCTCCCGCATCTCGAGCATGGTGCTGGACAACATCGGTGTGAAGCACCTGATGGACGGCAACGTGCTGGTGATCCCTGAACGGCGGTTTCTTGTCGAGGAGGCATGCAGCGGCATCAATTCGGTGTTCGCGTTGTTGACAGCGGCGGCCACCTATGCGGTGTGTGTTCATGCGACGCCGGTCAGGGCCGTGCTGTTGATCGTAAGCGCCGTGTTCTGGGCCTGCTTTATGAATCTGGTCCGCATCGCAGCGACCATCTTCGCCTTTGAGCAATTTCAGTTCGATCTGGGTGAAGGCATCGCGCACTCGATCACCGGTTTTGTCACGTTTGCGCTAGCCGTGCTGTTTGTCGCATTCACCGACCAGTTGGCACGATTCTTCCTCGATCCGATCGACCCAATCGCAGTCGACTATTGGAAACAGCGGCTCAATCCATTTATTCAGTGGTGGAATCGGACAGGTTCCGTCCCGCCGTCGGAGCCCCGACTCGTGGAAAGTCCGACGGACCGCGCGGTGTGGACCGTCCCTGCCTTCCTCGGCATCGGAATCGTCTCGGTGCTCCTGGCAGGCTGGCAGCTGCTCGGACAACACGTCGAGTCACTCCCCCACGCCACTCCCTCTGTGATCGTGGATCTTGACGCGGAGTCACTTCCCGAGACGCTCGGCGACTGGGCTCGGAACGGGTATGAGGTCGAATATCGGGAAAAGAACTCATTCCTGGGTGACGTCAGCAAAATCTGGACTTATCGCGGGCCAGCATCTGCGGCGCTGATTTCCGTGGACTATCCGTTCCGAGGCTGGCACACC
>JAHBXU010000396.1 GCA_019636315.1 Planctomycetaceae bacterium
CCGGTCAATCGGCCGGAGTGGAACACGTTGGAGATAACCCCGAGAGCGTGTGGCGACCTGACACTCGCCGCTCCGGCGTTCGAGAGCGCCGGCAGACAACCCTGAATCCGGCAGCGACGTCCTGCATCAGATCCGGCGGCTCGTGCGGAACTCGTCAGTTCCTCCGCACGGCCCGAGGTCTGAGCGGGACGGCACGCCGCGTTGCAGAGACGTCTCGACTCGCGTCCCCGACGTGCCGTTCAACGGCCTGCCGATCGGTTGGCTCCGCTGGTTGAGTCGCGTTCGATGGAAAAAGCGGTCCGCGTCCTTCTGATCGATGATCTGACATCCTCCGTTCAATTTTGAGGAAACTGCAGTGACGACCATGTTCCGCACCTTGTGGCGTGATGAATACGGCCTGGTGACCCCAACCGAATCCGTGGCGATTGTCGCGTTGCTCGTTGTGGGGATCTTCGCTGGAATTCGCGCCTTGCCGGCGTCGGCCGTGGCGGAGTCGCGATTCGACGAAGCGGCATACGCGGGGAACTTTCAAAGCGATGCACGCGATCAGGTTTTCACCGGCCGCAGGGCGTATCGCGCTGCGTGGACGGGGAACGCGGGGTTCGTCAATGTGGATGATCCCGCGGTCGCCGAGGATGTGCCGCCGGTGACATACGAAGTACACCCCTACCCGGTCAGCCCGATGAGCTTCATTCCCTATGAGGCGACATCGCCATGCTACGGCCCGTACGCCTCTGGAAATGCAGGAGGAGCATTTGGCTACCGCTTTCCGCCCGGGGCCGTGATGGACGGCTGTCATGGCCATTATGGTCCGATGGGTGGGGACGGTTTCCACGGGTGCACGTGCCCTACGGTAAACGGGTGCGAGAACGCCTGTGCCCCTTCGCCCTGCACCGCGGCCGGTTGCTGCGACAAGCAGAGTTCCTGCGGCGTCTGTGGAACGTGTGCCACGTCCTCACGCTGCACCTCATCCTGCAATAGCGGATGTTCGGGTGTGCTGGAGGTCGCGACTCCCTGCGGCTGCACGCCGCGGCCCGTGCTCCCCCCGCTCGTCTGCCCGCCGCTTTCTCTCTATCGTCCCGGCTGCCTCGACGACACGCTGGACGTCGAATGCCAGGAACTGATCACGCTTTATCCCTGCTCTCCGTGTGCACCGACGAACTGCCGCGTGATCTGGTAATCCTTTCATGACTGACCACTCGTGTTCAGTTTCGAGATCGTGTGTCATCGATCCGCAAGTCGCGGATGAGTTGCGAAAGGGAACGACGGCTGATTATTCGGAATGAGCCGCACAAACCAGAACTCAAAGCGTCGGCGAGGCATCGCTGTCTGAACTCCTCGCTGACGCATTGAAAGTCTGATCGGTCCTCGTTTGGGCATGGGGTGACGGCTCGTTCTTGCTGGACGCTTCAAGTGGCAAATTGACTGGCCTGGCGGGACGCTGATCCCTGCGGAACGTTAAGCCGGTTTAACATGTGCTAATGACATCTGACTTGGAGCGCATACGCCGCGATCGGTGAGTGCGGACCGAGCGCTTTCATGCCCCGCGTCCCAGGGCCCTCTGCAACCGACGCCGGCATAGTGGGTTACAGCGACTTTGGGCCTCGCCGGCGGTCGTTTCCTCGACGATTGCGATGGGTCCGGCATTGCCACTGCATTCTGGACATGGCATCGGCAGCCTGTGATGGTCGCGGTGTCTCGGGTCGGTCCTCTCGAACCGCCCCAGCCTCCTCACCCACAGCGTGCCTCACGTCAAACATCACAAAGAAGAGGAACTGACGCCATGTTGAACCAACTCTACAACGACGAAGCCGGCTTCATTGTCTCCGCGGAACTCGTCCTCGTGTCCACCCTGCTGGTCATCGGCCTGATCGTCGGGTTGAGCGAAATCCAGCACGCGGTCGTCGCCGAGCTGAACGACGTCGGCGACGCGATCGGACAGATCAACCAGAGCTACAGCTTCAGTGGTTTCTCCAAATCCAACCGTTGCTTCGGGAGTTGCGGCGCCTTCACTCGGGGGTCGTGCTTCATCGACATCACCGATATTTGCGACATGAACCAGTGCGATATCGCCTGCGACGGCCCGGTTCATGAAGGTCGCAAGGACGGTTTCATGGGGCGTTGATAAAGACCTACGCGGTGCGGGCATGACGCGCAGCGGCACCCGGCTTCCTCACGAGGGAGCCGGGTTGTCTGCTGTCGCAGGTTCCCTTTGGCGACGGGCCCACGAGGCGGGCCGCTCAACCGCCGATCTCCCGCCGCAGGGCGGCCAGTTCCGCTTCGACCCGTTGCTCGCGTTCTTCGGGAATCTCCGGTGGTCGTTCGGCAGGATTCTCCGCGGGGTCACGGGAAGCCGCCTCTTCATTGGCGACAGACGCCCGCCGCCGAACGGCGTCGGCCAACCGCGCTTCTAATGCAAAAAACATCGTCCTGAGGTGCTCAAGCGTCGATGCGGCTGAGACGTGCTGCTGCTTGATTCCGGCGATCAGGTCGTCGACTTCTCCCTTTCTCATCAGGGCCATCCGGGCCTTCTGCTCCTGCCCGCTGATCAATTCCTGACGGGCCACATCGGTCCAGTACTTGAGCTGATTCGAGAGTTCTTCGATCTCCGCACGAATCTTCTCCTCGGCGGCCGCTGCGGTTTTGACGCTCCGCTGGGCGGCCTCCAACCCCGTCTGCATTTCCTGAATGATGTCCTCCAGCGCGGCGGCCGGATCGGACGCCTGGGCCAGCAGTTCACTCAGGTTGCACGTGACGATGTCGGTCAATCGGCTGAAATAACTCATGCCTGAAGTTCCTCAAGAAGTTCAATCTCCGCGGGGGCAGGGCGGAAACTATCCCGAGCCTCCGCAGTGGCGTGTGCCGTGCCAGGGAATGATCGCCCCGATGCCTGTTTGAGTTCTCTGCGCCGCCATGCGCTCATCACTCGTGTGACGCTGCCCGTGAGACGGTTCCATTGATCGCAGCAACCCCGTCTCACTGTTTGGATTTCTGTCCTCGAGCCTGTTTGAGAATTCTAAAAAACTCGAAGCGTCAGTGAGGGCGAGGTTGGGAATCGCTTCTCGCTGAGGCTTCGGGTTACGATCCAATCCGATCAACCGCTTTTTTCATGGTCTCTTCGACAGCGCGCGACATCAACACGATGCGCGCATTGGCGACATTGCAGAAAACCATAGACAAATTCAACGCAACGGAGCGATAACGGGATCACCGGATTGTTGGCGAGCCGGCAGGGAACATCAAGAACTCACGTTCCCGATGTCACGGCCCCGGGCGGGTCGAACCCCTTTCTTCGGAGGAATTCACTCAGCTTTTCGCGAGCCAGGCGGAGCCGGCTCTTGCAGGTTGCCAGCGAGGTTTCCGTCACTTCTGCAACTTCGGCCAATGGCAGCCCCGCATAATGATGCAATGTGAACGTCGTGCGTTGTTCTTCTGGAATTTCCGCAAGCGCCTGGTCGATCAATCGTGCCGTTTCGCGGATGCCGGCGAGTTCCAGTGGCGAGAGCATCTCGGCCGCCAATCGCACCAGTGCATCGTCTCCATCGTCCGCTTGTGAGCGGACGGAATTCAGAAGTGCGTCGCGGGACTGCCGACGATGGTGATCGATCATCAGATTGCGGGCGATGCGATACATCCAGGCTCGAAACCGGCCGCGTGGCAGATAGTTCCACGATTGATCGAAGATCTTGAGCAGCGTCTCCTGCGCGAGATCCTCCGCCAGATGGCGGTCGTGCGTGTTTCGCACAAAGAATCCAATGAGCGGGCCTTGGTACCGCTCCACGAGGCCGCCAAGTGCCGCCGGGTCGCCTTGCTGAACCTGGATCATGAGTTGATCATCGTCCATCATGCGGCGAAGTCTCTGCTCGAAGAAGAGCGGCCGGCGGGGATTCGTTTGACGGGCGACCTGTCTCGTCGGAGGAACGGACATCCCGAACCCTCGGGAACGACCGACGCCGCAGTCGCAGTCCCGCATACGCGATTCCCGAGGTGGCGGACTGCAGGCGGTTGACCGGGCGAGATCCGGGCTAATATAGTTCTCCCGCCGAGGTTTGGGAAATCGCTCGCTGTTCTCGGCGCACGGCGATCTTCCTTGCCGTGAGCGTCAGTGACCGGTCCGCCGGCGTCGTCGCGCAGGATTGCTCGCCGACGTCATCGAAACCTGCCATCGGACCGCTTTCAGATGACCTCATGACGACTCGCGACATCGACATCTCATTTGGAGCAGACGGTCGGTTTCAATGTTCCGTCCCGGCGGCTCAGGTTCTGCTGTATCACGCGGCCCCTCCCGCCGTGGATTGTCTGGAGACGCGGATTCGCGAGTCGCTGGCGTCCCCCTTGGATTTCCCTGCCCTGACGCAGGCCGTGCTGCCGGATGATCGGATCGCCATTGCACTCGACGACCACACTCCGGGAGCCCCGGCGCTGATTCGAGGTTGCTGGGATGTCCTCGCGGCGGTGGGAGCGGATCCACAAGCCGTAACAATCGTCCAGCCCGGCTCCGCTGCCGAATCCCAACGGCCGGATCCTCGGACCCAATTGCCGCCGGACGTTACGCAGCAGGTCGGTCTCGTGCGTCACGACGCGGCAGATTCCCGTGGCCTCGCCTATCTGGCGTCGACCACGACCGGAGAACGAGTCTACCTGGCGCGCGACATTATCGACGCGGATTTCGTCCTCTGCGCCGGAACAATCGCCTATGACCCGGTGCTGGGATATCGTGGGACGAGCAGTGTCCTCTACCCGGGATTGTCGAACGCCGAGGCCATCCGTCGATCGCGCGGGCAGGGGCATGACGAACTGGGGCCCGATGATGTTCGCGGGTTGCGGCAGACGATTGACGAAGTCGGCTGGTTGTTGGGCGTTCAGTTCGCGCTGCAGGTCGTCCCGGCCGGGCAGGATAGCGTGGCCCACGTGCTGGCC
>JAHBXU010000397.1 GCA_019636315.1 Planctomycetaceae bacterium
CCTGTGGCCCGGCGCCTGTATGGTGCACGAGATTTTCAGCCTGCAGGATTTGATGCGGGCCAAGCGGAACAATCCTGGCTCGATTGTGGTGGCACATCCCGAGTGCCCCCAGAACATCCTCGAAGTGAGCGATTTCATCGGCGGGACCGAGAAGATCCGGCAGTATTGTGCGTCGATTGCGGAACCGATGACCATCCTGGTGGCGACCGAGTCGGAAATGATCCACCCGCTCCGCCTTGCCGCGCCGCAACACGAGTACATTCCGGTTCCCGGCATCATGACCAGCACGGGCGAAACCTGCGCCTGCAACCGCTGCCCGCACATGGCGCGCAATACGCTGCAGAAAGTTCGCGACTGCCTGCGCGACGGCAAGCCGGAAATCTTATGGCAGCCCTACTTCGAGAAAGCAAAAGTGGTGCTGGATCGCAGCCTGCTGGAAAACAAGAAACAGGCGTCCCCCATGAATGGGGATTGACGTTCGCCAGAGAACGCGGTCGCCTGCACGATTGTGTCAACGGAACATTGACCCTGAACAACCCACCATGCCCGACACCCTGACGATTACCGACAACCGCACCGGCAAGACCTATGAGCTGCCGATTGAGCACGACACGATCCGGGCGATGGATCTGCGGCAGATCAGGGTCCGCGACGACGATTTCGGCATGATGACCTACGACCCGGGGTATATGAACACCGCGTCGACCAAGAGCACCGTCACCTACATCGACGGCGATCGAGGCATTCTGGAGTACCGCGGCTATCCGATCGAGCAGCTTGCCGAACAGTGCGATTTCATGGAGGTCGCCTACCTGCTGATTTATGGCGAACTTCCCACGCAGTCGAAACTCGACAACTGGAATGAATCCATCCGCCAGCACACGGTCATTCATGAGAACATCAAGGAGCAGATGGCGTCGTTTCGCTATGACGCGCACCCGATGGGCATGCTGATCAGCACGGTTGCCGCCCTGTCGACGTTCTATCCGTTGGCCAAAGGCGTCCGTCGGCACGAAAACCGCATGCTGCAGACCAAGCGGCTGATTGCCAAAGTTCCGACAATCGCCGCGTTCACGTACCGGCATTCGCAGGGGCATCCCTACACTTATCCCAGCAATCAATTGAGTTATACGGCCAACTTCCTGAACATGATGTTCAAGATGACGGATAATCCGTACACGCCGGATCCCGTGCTCGTCCGCGCGCTCGACATCCTCTTTATTCTGCACGCTGATCATGAACAGAACTGCTCGACCAGCGTGATGCGGGCCGTCGGATCGTCCGAGGCGGACCCCTATTCGGCCCTCGCGGCGGCAGCAGCCGCGCTCTATGGACCGCTGCATGGTGGCGCGAACGAAGCCGTATTGAAGATGCTCAATGAGATTGAAAGTGTCAAGAACGTGCCCGACTACATCAAGCGGGTCAAGAGTGGAGAGATGCGGCTGATGGGATTCGGACACCGCGTCTACAAGAATTACGATCCGCGCGCCCGCATCATCAAGCGATGCGCCGACGAAGTCTTCGACGTCACCGGCCGCAATCCTCTACTGGACATCGCCCTGGAGCTGGAACGCATCGCTCTGGAGGATGATTACTTCGTCGGGCGCAAGTTGTACCCCAACGTCGATTTCTATTCGGGCCTGATCTACCAGGCGATCGGCCTGCCGGTGACGATGTTCCCGGTCATGTTCGCCATTCCGCGCACAGTCGGCTGGCTGGCCCAGTGGCAGGAGATGATGGAGGACGAAGACCAGAAGATTCAGCGCCCCCGGCAAATCTACCTCGGCAAACGGGAACGCCAGGTCGTCCCGATCGGACAACGGCGATGATCGATGAGCGCCGCGACGACCCCGGTCGAGATTGATTTTCCAGAATCCGACGGGCGAATCCGATTGTCACATCCAATGGAGTATCTGGCTTCGCGACATGCTCAAGTGGCGGTATCGCGAGCAACGAACATATGTGGCTGCGGATCTGCTCGTCTCCGACGAAGAGGGCAAGTCCCCGCAAGTTCATAGTTCCCGACGTGTTCGTTGTGAAGGACTGCGATCCCGGCCTGGGGCGGGTGGAAAAAGTCTGGGACGAGCCGTCGCCCCCGCAGGTCGTCATTGAAGTCACGTCGCGGAGTTCGAAACGGGAAGACGCAAAGTCCAAGCCACGGATTTACCGCGACATCAGCGTCCTCGAATACTTTCTTTACAATCCCACCAGCGACGATCTCAAACCGCCGCTCTGTGGATTCCATCGGACGGGCGGCCCGTTTGGCCACAGAGGCCGAACTCGAGCAACTCCGCGCCCGGCTCCGGCAGCTCGGAGAACTGGAGTCATTCCAGCGATTCACGCGAGAGGACTTGGTCGTGAGTGACTGCGCCTCACCAGAGCGCGGACGTCATCACAGATAGCTGAGCCAGAAGTCGCCGCGACGCCGCTTGATGCCGGCGAACCAGCGGCAGAGCGGATACAACCCCACGACAACGGCGATCCAGATGCCGTACAAGGCCAGCAGATTGACGCCGCAGGGATGACCGTCCTTGTCTGTTCCCGCGTGTCCTGGCGGAAACGAAAAGAGCCAGTCGGGCGTTTCCCCCGTCTGCAGATAGACGAGTCCCAGCGCGAGGGCGTGGATGACATACAGATGCAGGATGTAGAAAAACAGCGGAACGCGTCCGAAGGTGATCAGAAACCGACCGCACGGTCCGGCCGGCCGATCAGCAAACGCCAGCACAATGAGCGCCGGACCGAGTGTCATCAGCAGAAACAGGAGCGACGGCGGATACTTCTGGAGATTCAGAAACGACAGCACTGTACGCAGCGACTCGGGTTGAACTGACCACGCCGCCGGATCTCCGTAGACGTTCGTCCAACGGAGCACGAGGAATGTCAACGTCAGCATGACTCCCAGGGAAAATGTCTGAACCCGCCGAACCTCCTGTGGCAATTGCATCAGGGCGCCAAAAGCATATCCCGCGGCCATCACGCCCACCCAGGGAATCAGTGGGTACGCCACATGGATATACATCCCCGGCAGCGGTGTAATGCCTCCTCCGTCATGCAGAAACCGCCACAGCCAGGCCCAGGCCCCAAAGCTGTCGGCGGCCACCGGATCGAACAGGTTGTGAAAGGCGATCAGCAGAACGCCGAATGCGGCGATCGCGGCAATTGGCAGGAACACCAGGGCGGCCATCACGACCATCGACCATCCAATGGTCCAGATCACTTGCGCCAGGCTGTATGTGCCATAGTGCATGTTGAAGAACCATGCGAAGCGAATGACGGTCAGTTCGAGGACCACCAGCCAGAGACCCCGCGTCAGCAGGAAGACAGCGGCCTGGCCTGCTGTCTTGCCTCGCGTACGATAGAGATAGGCTCCAGTTCCTGCGAGAAACACGAAAATGGGCGCACAGAAGTGAGTCACCCAGCGGGTGAAGAACAACGCCGGTGTCGTCTGTGCCACATCGGTCGGGGCGATTTGCGCGGCCGATAGAAACTCGCGCACATGATCCAGGCTCATCAGGACGATCGCCAGCCCGCGCAGCATGTCGACCGAATCCATGCGAGGCCGGGCAATTACATCACCGCTCCACTCCACGCCGGCGGTGTTGCGGTCAGAGAGAGACTTGGTCACAGATGTCACGTGCGTCCTTCGAATCAACAGCAAAAGTCATGCAAGACGGCCGAAAGCCAGTTCGGCTGGCGATTCGACCATTGGCAATCATGGAGATGCTTTGGCGGCACGGCTCAATAGAACCTTCAAGACAAAACCTGTCAAGCTGCCCCACTCTGCCGCGATCGCCCGCTAACCGTTTCTCATTCTCGCCAGAACCGAAGCGGTTGCTTCTCCGATCGAAAGTGAGTTCGCTGGTAATTGGAAACCCCTTCCGGTATTTCATAACAATGAGAACCGGGAACGCTTCGTCGGTGACGAGCGGGTGTGCCGTTGTCTGGTCGGCACGACATGGTTTCCTGTCGCCCGCCGCACGGGTGTCGATGCTTGGGAGTCGTGTGGCGGCGAGGCAGGCAAATTCTCGTTGAAGAACGTCCCCCGGGATCAAGACAAACCGTCGCAGACAAACACAGGAGCCCTGACGTCGTGAGATTGGGAAGATGTTGACCGATACACAGGGGGCGGGCCAGGTCGGCCAACTGCACGACGTCTTGCCGCAAGCTTCTGCCCAGATCCGTCAGGGAATGCGCGAAGGCCTGCACAATGGGGTGCAGCTATATGTTTCACGCGCGGGACGAGTGATTGTCGACGGCGGAATTGGGTACGCGCGCGACGGCGTTCCTATGACGCGAGACACGCTGACCCTCTGGGTCTCCGCAGGAAAACCGCTGACGGCGACGGCCGTCATGAGGCTCGTCGAAACGGATCGCATCGCGCTGGATGCCCCTGTCGCCGACTATGTGCCGGCGTTCGCCGAAAACGGCAAAGATCAGGTCACCGTCAAACATCTGTTGACGCACACCGCGGGTTTGCGCGCCGTGGTCACCGGATGGCCGAATGACTCGTGGAGTGAGATTCTCGGACGCATCTGCCGCACGCGCCTTCGCGATGGATGGATTCCCGGACGTCGCGCCGCCTATGACCGCGACAACAGCTGGTTCGTCCTCGGTGAAATTGTGCGTCGTCTGGAGGGACGGTCGATCGACGTCGTGGTTCGGGAAGACATCATGCGCCCGCTCGGCATGCAGGACTCCTGGATGGCGATTTCACCCGACGTGCTTGATGCCTATGGCGACCGGTTTGGTCATGTCTGGGCGTACAAACCGGCGGGACTGAAACTCCTGCGGAGCCACGATCCGCATGTCGTTGCCGCACCGTCACCGGGCGCCACCTGCCGCGGACCAATCCGCGAACTTGGGATGTTCTATGAGATGCTCCTGAATCGCGGCACGCGGAGCGGCGTCCGCATTC
>JAHBXU010000398.1 GCA_019636315.1 Planctomycetaceae bacterium
CAGCCACGCCATGCCTCCGAAACCAATCGGGACAAACAGGCACAGGTTCGAGAAAAAGTCGACGCGTCCGGCCGCCAGTCCGCGCGTGTGCGGCGCTTCGCGAATCCATCGCCACGCCTCCGCCGCGTTGCCCCATTCAAAGTTGAACGGGACCAGCGACCCATAGACGGCGAACGCCGCCGCGCAGAGGCAGAGGGCTGCTCCCCAGCGCCGCACCAGCTCCGGCTTGAGGGGCGCTTCCGGTCCCCCCGCGATCTCCCGCCAGGCTCCGTCCGGCAGCACGATCGTCTTCGACTGATGATCTGGAGTCGTCACAAAAGCCCTGAGCGGGTCATGGCGTCAACGGCGAGTCGCCCTCCACGTGGAGAGAACGGCATGACGAGCTATGGCGGCCAGCTGACGGATTCGCCGTCGCCGCGGGTTAAAACGTCCGTCACTTCCCACAAGCGACGATGCGTCTGCGAGAGACCCACCCGCGGATTCGCGCCACAGCCACGGGCAACAAGAGAATTCCACGGCGCAGGGCCACGTCAACCGATGACTTCGCGGCCTCTATGCATGTTCGACTTCGGGGCGAATGCGGGGCGGCGACTCAGTCCAGCGACGGCACAACGCATAGACCGCAACCGATGCGACAACCCCGCTGATGTTGGCCAGCAAATCGCGCCAGTCGGCGGTACGATTCGGGACAAATGCCTGAATGGTTTCGGTCGTCGCACCGTGCAGCACCAGGAAGATGAGTACTGTACGCGTCGAAACGCGTGCACCGACAAAGGCCCACCTCAGGAGGGTCCCCAGCAAAAAATATGCACTGAAGTGCTGCAGCAGTCCATGCACGGTGGCATCCACTCCGGCTTCGGCGGCCTTTGCCCCCGCTCCAAACAACGAGAACGCATCGGGATGCACCAGAAACAGCGTGAGCACGATCAGGTAGATCGTGGCGACGCATTGGATGAGTCGATACGGCCAGCGCATTGAAGGGAGAATCTGATGCATCATTGTCGGCCCCGGTGTCGTCGTCGCTCGCATCAAAGGTGCGGCGATTCCATGCGCCCGTACAATCGCAACGAATCGTCCACATGGAGCGGCTGGAACTGAGCCGCCTGCACCTGCTCGTCGAGATGTTGATCTCCGCCCCAGAGGAGCACGTGATCGTACTTGGTGAGAATCTCAGCGAACTCCGCGTCGGTCATGTCGTCCCGGTACATCGGAAACGTCTCATGCAGCGGATAGTGCTTGTACCACACCATCGCCAGGGTGTTCATCGACGCGATTCCACCGCCGTTCCCACCGCCGCGCTCCATCAGGTAGTACTCGTGGGCGCGCGTCAACGGATAGATCAAACCAAATTTCATGTTCTCGAGCATGATCGGCAGGACGCGCGACCGCATCGGCAGCTTGTCAATGGCTGCTGTATAGCGCTTCAAGGCCGCATCCATCTTGAAGAGCTCGCGAGTGACGAGCAGAGGAACCAGCAACGCAGCCATGGCCACCGTCACCGTCAACGGTCGTCTCACGCGGCGATAGAGATCATCGCTCACCAGCGTGGCCGTCAGTCCCAGCAATGAGATGAGGACGAACGGAATGAATCGCTGATTGAACTTGTGCCAGCCGATGATGTGATCCGGGAGCACCAGGTACGAAGCAAACAGCACCAGGACCAGCGAACCAAGTGGACTCAGCGCGACGGTGCGGCACCAGGCCCAGATCCCCCGCGAGTCATTCCGTGCCGACAACACCAGGAGCACGACCACCCAGCTCCAGGCCGCCAGCGCCACAATGTAGGCCGGCTCCGAAACCGTCATGAAGAACCGCTCCACGAAATACTGCACGTTCCAATGGACCGGATTCCACTTGGTGTCTTCTTCGGCAATCCATTCGGACGACGACTTGTTCAACGTGAGATAGGCGATGACCAGCGGCCATCCGCTCCAGGTGGCCGCTGCCGCCGAGCGCGTCGCCCCCCACCAGCCGGCGCCTTTCCGCAACTGATACCATCCGATCGTGCAACTGAGCAGCAGGAATGCGATCAGGTGCGACAGATAGAGCAGCAAGGCCAGGACCGCAAGCACGGCGTACTGCCGCGGACCGGCCGTGTCCTTCCACTTCAACCAATAGCCGAATGTGATAAAGAAGACCGGGATCGAGATGACGAAGTCGCTATACCCCCGCATCAGGGGATACGAGTAGATCATCAGGAATGACAGCAGCGCCAGTGCCTTTCGCTGCGGGGCGACCACCGAGAGAAAGTACAACACACCGAGTGGAACCAATGCAAACGTAATGGAGTACATGATGTTCTCCGCAGTTCGCAGCGGCAGCACCTGGCTCAACAACAGCACCCCACCGTCGAATGACAGGTGCGGAATCGGGAACCAGCTCCGCTGGTAGTATTCGGAATACCCCAGTTCCGGGTTGTTGATCTCCTTAAAAATGTGCACCGACGCCAGGAACCACGGCCCATTCTGTGCCGGGAAGTAGTCCACCAGCCAGATGGGCACAATGTTCACAACGAGCAGGACGCCCCACAGAGCGATTGCCGACGCGCGGCCTGAATCCGCGCCCTGCCCCAGAGGTGCGGTTTGCTGGGACTTATCAGACGCTGCGCAGGCGCGGACGTCCGGACTGGAGTTCGTGGATTCAGGTAGTTTGTGATCAGTCGTCGTAGCCAACGGCGGGACCCCCGGGAGGAATTCGTGTCAGGGCAGGTCGCAAAACCGGACCAGCGCTGTGTTTGTAGACTCAATAGTCGTGCGGAGTGTCGGAGCAACAAGCGCCTCAAGTTCTCGCACACGATCGAGCGAGCTGACAAAAGCGCGATCTCCTGCATCCATCCCTTGCAGCGGCTCATTCACAGCAATCGCCGGGTGAGTCAGCAGTTCACTCACCCCGACCGGAAGATGCCTGATCGTCGTACTGAGCGTCGCTCCATCCATACACCCGCTGCCCAGAATGCCATACACGCGATGCACGCGATGGCTGCTCCGCTCATCCCCCTGCTGACGATTGAGCATTTTGAGCACGACGTTCTTCGGCGCATTGCTCACAAATCGCGGCAGGCGGCGGCCGAGGGCGGACCTGACGTGCGGGAACCACGGCTCCGTCGACACGCGCACGACTGGCCCTCCGCACTGGTCCGACAGCCTCTGCACCACCTCGAAGATCGTCGGGATCATATGCACATGACGATGCGAATTGAGGTGGTCAATCGCCACACCGGCAGCCTGAATTCGGAAGACCTGAGCCTCAAGTTCACGCTCCACCTGACGTGCCGCGTCCTGTCCACCGGATCGCATCAACTTCAAGAGTGAGACAAATCCGTGGCGAAATGTGCCGTCGGCATTGACCAGAAGCGGTATCTCAGCCGGGGGAAGCAGACTGCGACCACTCGTCAGACAGAGATGGGCCCCCACGCCGAGCATCGGATTGAGACGGATGACCTGATCGACGGCATGCTCAAACGCGGCCCCCGTCGCCATGAGACTGGCACTCGTCAAGATGCCCTGCCGATGCGCCTGCTCGACAGCCTCATTGACCGCGCGACACAATCCCAGGTCGTCGGCGTTGACGATCAACTTGCGGCTCATGACATCAGCCGACCTCGACTCGCAACCGTTCCGCGGCGACGGTTCCAAACTCGACAGGCCGGGGGACTGGGGGAGGCGAGCAGCCGTTGCCATCGGCCCGAAAAGACGTGTCATGCGGACGCCTCGTCGGCATAGGCGCCGATGAGATCCTCTCCGTCCTCGTCGGCTCTCCGTGAATTCCGGGGAACGTTTATGCGGGCTCGTTCGTGATGGTCCGACACGCGGTGCGTGTCTAACCCCATCGTGTCGCGCGCAATATAGAGAGGACGGCACTTCACTTCTTCATAAATGCGCCCGACATATTCACCGAGAACCCCGAGGCAGATGAGCTGCACGCCGCCCAGGAACAAAATGGACACAATCAACGATGCCCACCCGGGAGCGGCCGTATCGGTGAAGAGCCGCGTCCAAACGGCCCACAACGCATAGGGCAATCCGGACAGCGCCGCCAGCAGCCCGAGATACGTCGCAATTCGCAAGGGGAAAATGGAAAACGACGTCAGACCGTCGGTGGCGAACCGTAGCATCTTGCGGACCGTGTACTTCGACACGCCGGCAAAACGAGGCTCTGCAACGTATGGAATTGCGATCTGACGAAACCCGACCCATGAGATGAGGCCGCGCATGAAGCGACTGCGCTCCTGCAGGCTGTTGAGCTGATCGACGACCTTACGGTCCATCAGTCTGAAGTCCGCGCCGCCGGGAAGGATCGGACGGTCCATGCAGCGATTCATCAGCCAATAGAATCCACCGGACGTCACCTTCTTGAACAGGCCCGCCTGCTTGCTCTCCACGCGCTGCGTCAGCACAACCTCGAACCCGAGCTTCCACTGCCGCAGCAATTCGGGAATCAATGCCGGGGGATGCTGCAGATCGGCGTCCATCGTGATGACGGCGTCACCGGCGGCATACTCCATTCCGGCGGTAATCGCCGCCTGATGTCCGAAGTTTCGCGCAAAGCGCACCAGCTTGACCGACGCATCCTCCTCGTGCAGTTGGGCGATGATCTCCACCGTGTGGTCCGAACTTCCGTCATCGACGAAGATCCATTCAAAGCGGTAGAACAATTCGTCAGTGACGCGGCGCAGCTCGTTATAGAGCGCCCTGATGTTCCCCTCTTCGTTAAAGACGGGGATGACCACCGATACGAGTGGAAACTCCGCTTTATGCACGGTGATGTTCGGTTTCGTCATACCTGCACTCCGAAGTCCATCCGTCGTGTCGCCGATCAAGCCGCCAAGTGCTCGATCACTGGGTTTTCAAGATTCAAAAGAAGGACGACCGGCTATCCCGCCATGCGGAACACGGT
>JAHBXU010000399.1 GCA_019636315.1 Planctomycetaceae bacterium
CGACAGTTCCGATCAGGGTGGTCAGCAATACCAGCGCAGTCGTCGCCAGCAGCGTTGTATGCCGTCGGGCATACTTCTGAGCCCGGTAAATCACAGACGGTGGGCAGGCTTCGACCGGTTCGTTATTCAAATAACGCTGAATGTCTTTAGCGAATTCCCTAACCGACTGATAACGGCGCGTA
This sequence comes from Planctomycetaceae bacterium, assembly GCA_019636315.1. GTDB lineage: Bacteria > Planctomycetota > Planctomycetia > Planctomycetales > Planctomycetaceae > JAHBXU01. Next base: position 183 of record JAHBXU010000399.1, read on the forward strand.
CGGTCTTTCTCCAACGCCTTCATCACAATCCAGTCCAGTTCGTGCTGCAGATCCTGGCTCAACTGGCGTGCGTCGATGCCGCGTTGTTGTTGGAGCGTCGACTGCGCGGAGGCATGCGATGGCTGGGGCGTGGGGGATCCTGTTCGCGGATGATCCGCCGCATCTCGTCGATGCTCTTCGACCGGAGCGTTTCCTTGTCGAACGGCGTCGTGCCGGTCAGGAGTTCGTAGAGCAGGACTCCCAGTGAGTAGACGTCGCTGCGGGTGTCGACGTCCACGCTGCTCATGTCGGCCTGTTCGGGGCTCATGTAGGCCGGCGTGCCGATCATCTGCCGGTGCTGCGTGTAGATCGTGTGGTCGGTGAGCTTCTGGTGGAGCGCCTTGGCGACGCCAAAGTCGATCACCTTGGGAACCGGCACGCCGTCGTTCACGGTCACCATCACGTTCGAGGGCTTGAGGTCGCGATGGATGATGCCTTTCACATGGGCGTGCTGCACCCCCTGACAGACCTTGAGGAACAGTTCCAGCCGCGCTCGGGTGTCGAGCCGCGCCTCGTCGCAGTATTCGATGAGGGGGAAGCCGCGGACGAGTTCCATCACGAAGTACGGCCGGCCCTGCTGCGTCGTGCCGGCGTCGATCACACGGGCCACGTGCGGATGGTCCATGAGGGCCAGCGCCTGCTTCTCCGCTTCGAACCGGGCGAGGACCTCCCGGGAGTCCATCCCCGGTTTGATGACCTTGAGCGCCACTTTACGGCGGATGGGCTCGGCCTGTTCGGCGACATACACGATGCCCATCCCCCCCTCGCCAATCTGCTCGCGAAGCTTGTAGAGGCCGATGGTGTCATCCAACAGACGGACGAGCCCTGCACCGGACCGGACGGCGACGGATTTGTCGCAATAGAGGAAGTGATCGGCCGCGGCATGTGCTGTCAGCAGCGACTCGATTTCGGCGCGTAGCGCCCAATCGCCTCCGCAGGCGGCGTCCAAATAGGCGCAACGCTGCTCGGGCGCCTCCATTTCCAGGGCGTCCGCAAAGATGTCTTTCAGCGATATCGATCGTGTCGTCATGGTCTGCACCTCGAAGGCGCCAATGGAAGTGCGTCAACGGCGCACCGTCACTGCCAGAAAATTCTGAAACAGGCAGAATCGCCAGGCACAGACGCGGCTCAGTCGGCTCGCGCGTTCAGCATGCGAAACAGCCAGGCTTTGGCGAACGCCCAGTTGCGGTACCCGGAACGGGCCGGTACGCCCATTGCCAGGGACGCTTCCTCAACGCTCAGCCCCGTGAACACGCGCAGCTTTGCCAGCTCGGCCGCCTGAGGATCGGTTTCTTCCAGTCGCTCGAGTGCGCCGCTGAGATCGAGAAGTTCCTCGGCGGAAAGTCGGGAGTTGGCGGCTGGTGCTCCGAGCTGAAGTTGCAACAGATCGCCGCCCCGCTTGCGAGCCGCTTTTTGACGAGCGTGATCGACCAGAACGCGGTGCATGGCGTTGGCCGCCGCCGAGAAGAAATAGCGGCGGCTGGACCATTCCGGACTCGGAAACGAACCCACCAATCGCAGAAAAGCCTCGTGCACCAGCGCCGTGGGCTGGAGTGTGTGGTCGCCCCGCTCAGCCGCCATCTTCGCCGCAGCCAGTGAACGCAACTCGTCATACACCAACGGCAACAGTTTCTCCGCGGCGCCGGCGTCCCCGTGCTCGATCGACTGGAGAATCAGAGTCAGCTCTGCCATGACCCCAGACTACTGCGACGTGGCGCCGGATGCCAGCATGGGAGAACACCGCCGTGTGGGCGTCCCGTTTCGACCACTGCTGTCGGAACTTATCGAGAGATGCCGCGGCTCGCTGTGTCCGTTCCGGGGGTCGAGATTTGAGCATTCCATGAAGACATGCCCCGACACGATCCAACAGCTCGAATTGAGACGGGCCGGCGTCAGGTGCGTGCCGGAGTGAAGACGACCGAGTCGATCATGCGGGAGTCGCTGGGGTCTTCGTCGCGGAATTGCATGGCCAACTGATAAAGCTGTTGGCCGGACGGCGTCGGATAGCGGCCGTTGAGGCAGGCCTGACAGAGCGATTCGACCGGCAGATCGAGACACCTGGGGATCGCCTCCAGCGGCAGGTAGCGGAGCGAATCCGCCCCCAATGCGGCCGCCATGCTAATCTCGTCCTCCGGCGTCAGATAGGCGCCCGCCATGAATCGCGGGGCGAACAACTCCGAAACACTCGACATGTCGATCCCATAAAAACAGGGAGCAACAATCGGCGGGCAGGCGACACGGACGTGCACTTCCCGGGCGCCGCCGCGATCGCGAAGCTGGGAGACCAGCGCCTTCATCGTCGTCGAACGGACGATGGTGTCTTCCACCACAAGCACGCGTTTGCCGGTTAGAACCTCGGGCAGAGGCGTATACTTCATGCGGGCCTTGTCCGCCCGGTTGCTGCTCTCGATAAACGTCCGGCCGACATACCGGTTCCGCATCAGCCCTTCGAGGCACGGCACACCCAGGGCGTACGCCATCGCGTCGGCAGCCGCCTTGGCTGTATCCGGGACGGGAACGACGATCGTGTCCTTGTCGATGGAAATCTGTTCCTGAGCGGCCAATTGCTCACCCAACGACTTACGCGACAGATACACACTGCGATTGTCGAGCGAACTGGCGACGTTGGCGAAGTAAATCCATTCAAAGAAGCAATGCGCTCGCCGCGTGCTCTCAGCAAAAGGGAGCACCGAGAACCGGCCATTCTGAATAATGCAGGCGTGACCTGGCGGCAGGCTGACAATTTCGTCCGGATGGAATCCCAGGTTGGCCAGTGCGACGCTTTCGCTGGCCGCGCAGAACAGGCCGTCCTGAAACGCATAACACAGCGGGCGGATGCCCAGCGGGTCACGGGCGACGAACATGTCTCCCAGGGCGTTCAAAAACGCGATGTTGTAAGCCCCATCGAGTTTGCGGCTCAGCCGCTGCAGCAGGAGCAGCAGGTCGAGTCCCTGTTCCTGTCGCGAGATCTCGCGGCTCAACAGGTGCATCAGCACTTCCGTGTCAGTCTCCCGTGCCAGGTGAAAATCCTGCTGAGAGAGAATCTCATCGCGGAGCTGGGGATAATTTGCCAGTTGACCGTTGAAGACAAACGAGAACCATTTGCGTTTTTCGATATGATGCCGCTCGAACGGCTGGGCGTAACTGCGGTCGTCCTTGCCGCACGTGGCGTAGCGCACATGACCAATGGCGGCCGGGCCTTCGTACTCCTGCATCAATTCGTCAGCGGCCGCGGGATGGCTGAGTCGAAACACTTCCGCGACGGTCCCCACGTCCTTGTGAGTGTCGATCAACTGATTGCGGTCGGTATGATACGACGTCAGTCCGGCCGCCAACTGGCCCCGGTTCTGAATGTCGAGCAACAGCCGCGGAATCCACCGCGAAACGGCCCCGCGGCCCTGCGGCGGACAGAGCCGGCCGGAAGAGGCCCCCGGCAGCTGGTAGATGGCTGCAATCCCGCATTCGTGATGTAGTTCAGCCATCGATTTTGGTATCCATCAATCAAAATATCGAGAGCGAAAGCCAGTTCGCCGGGAGTATCGGATCGCTCACGCCAGAGCGCGTCCGTCCGTCACCCTCCACTGCGATCATAACGCCGGGATGTTCCCCGTCCAGCATCGTTCTGGCCAATCTCTCCGCGGTGTCATTTTCGCCGGGAATGGCATGCGATACGATGCAGCCATCCTGAGGAAATTCGGTCGAATCGCTATGCAGAATCTGGTCCGGCGGGAGGTGATTGACGCGGCTCGCACTTTGGTGGTCAAAGTCGGGACGAACGTCCTGTCGCGCGACGACGACTCGCTGGATCCGGACCGCATCGCCGCCTTGTGCGAGCAGATCCACCGCGTCCGGCAGACGGGGCGGCGTGTCGTCGTGGTGTCGAGCGGGGCCGTCGGGGCTGGCATCGGCCTGCTGAAACTTCCCGGGCGACCGACCGACCTGCCCCATCTGCAGGCCGCCGCCGCCGCGGGACAGGCGCATCTGATCCGTTTGTACGACGAGGCCCTGCGGGGGCATGGTTATCATGCCGCACAGATTCTTTGCACAGGGAATGATTTTAAACAGCGGCCGCGCTATCTCAACATCCGCAACACGCTCAACACCCTGTTTGAATACAACACGGTTCCCGTGATCAACGAGAATGATACGGTGAGCGTGAGCGAGATCCGCTTCGGCGACAACGACCGGCTGGCGGCGCTGGTCACCACGCTGCTTAACGAACCGCTGCTCGTTATCCTTTCGGTCATTGATGGTCTGTACGATGGCGATCCGCAGCAATCCGGCAGCCGCGTCGTGCCAGTGGTCGAGAAGTGGAGTGACGACCTGTTTCAAATGGCGGCGGAAACCAGAAGCCGGCGGGGCAGCGGCGGCATGCGGTCAAAGCTCGAAGCCATCAAGACCGCGAACAAAGTCGGGGAGAGTGTCATTCTCGCGAACGGGACGAACCCGCACGTTCTCGACGACGTCCTGGCCGGCCGGGAAGTCGGCACGTTGTTTCTCGCCGGGGGGCGGACATTGCCGGCGTGGAAACGGTGGATCGGCTATTCGCTCCCGTCTCAGGGGCGGCTGCGGATTGACGAAGGAGCCTGCCGCGCGGTCTGCGAGAACGGCCGATCGCTCCTCGCCATCGGGATTACCGGTGTCGAGGGCCGCTTTGAAAAGGGCGAA
>JAHBXU010000004.1 GCA_019636315.1 Planctomycetaceae bacterium
TTCTTCGGCCTGCGACCAACGGACGTGCGCCCGGTCGAAGGTGAGAAGAACGACCCGATGATGCCTATCGCCTGGACGAAGACCTATCAGGCCCCCGGCGGTCAGCCCGGCATGTCGTTCACCACGACAATGGGCTCGTCGACGGACCTGGAGAATCCTGCCGTGCGACGTCTCCTGGTGAACGCCGTGTACTGGCTATTAAAAATGAACGATCAGATTCCCGTCGACGGAACGAACGTCGACATCGTCGGCGAATTCGCGCCGACTGCCTATGAGTTTCGCCCGGACGAATACTGGACAAAGCGGAAGATGAAGGTCGCCGAACATCAGCAATGAACGCAATGTGGAATCGTCGCAAGTAACCTGTTTGCACGAGCCGCACATTCGTCGTGTTGAGCCGCACGTTTCAAATGTGCGGCTCAACGATTCTGTGTGAGGCCACCAGGAACCGAACGGCGATCGGTCAGCGAGCCCTGTCGAACACTTTCTCCAAGAGCGCAACGACGTTGGCGGTGAAGTGATCCAGCAGCCGCTCGCCTTTCGCGGCAGTCGCCGCCGCCGGGTCACCGATGTATCCCGGTGTGGAACGATCCTGTGTGATCCATGCCAGGTGAGCCGGGGCGAACGGCATTTCCTGGGTGATTGGTTCGAGTTGCTTGATCTCCCCCACCAGGTGCGGGTGAAGATGCAGGATCATCGACGTTTCCCACTCGCAGGCGTGCCCCATGCGGCTCTGGACAAGCGTTGAGTCGGACGGCGGCGGACCGGCTTCCCAGTAGGTGGCGGAAAACAGTTGCAGGTCGTCCCGGTCGCGATGCTCCTGACGCAGTTCGAACAGTGCCTGTTGCGAGGGCACGATGTTTCCCCCGTGGCCGTTCAGCAGCAGAATGCGACGGAACCCGTGCGTCAACAGATTGCCCGCAATCTCCTTCAGCATGGTGATGTACGTCCGCGGGGAGGCCGTGAGCGTACCGGCGAAGTCGATGTGGTGCTCGGAGTTCCCGAGCCACATGAGCGGTGTAAACAATACACGGTCCCGCAACTGCTCTTCCGTGCGACGCACGACCTCGCCGAGAAGCAGGCTGTCTGTGAACACGGGCATATGTGGACCGTGTTGTTCCAATGCGGCAATGGGCACCACGACGGGAGTGTCCGGAGTGAGTTCCTTCACTCGCGGCCAGTTCATTTCATAAAGGTGCATGACCTCTTACTCCTGCTCTGATTGACGTTTTAAAAGGAGGACGTCGCCCGGTTCGAGGCGAGGCGGCTTGGGCGTGTCTTCGGTCAGCACGGTCCACGACGCACCGCGTTCGCGCATCGCCGTGAAATCGGTCGCCGCATACGGGAACACCAGTTGCGGAGTCGCCAGTTTTCGATTCCCCTCATGATGCGAATGCATCGCGGCGTCGAGTACGCCGGTGGTCAGCAATGTCCGTTCAACCGGATACGGCGCTCTCCCGGTAATGAAGAACTCCTGAATCGCATGCGACAGCGCGCGGAACAGATTCCGGTTACCCCACGGACCGGGAAAGAAACTCACCGCAACAGGGGCGGGCTGATCTTTCAGTTGACAGGCGGCCGTCCAGCGCGTTCCGCTGTTGCCGATGGCCAGGACTGCCGCGCGGAAGCCATCCGCATACTCCAGCAGGATCCCGTGACGGAGCGGCGTTGAACTGCCGGGCGCCCATCCCTCATATGCATCTCCCAGTTCGGCCCGCATGGCGGCTTCAGCGAGAGGGATCGACCAGCGTCCCTCGGCCGCCGCGTCGAGCAACGCATCGCCTTCAAGCACCTGAACACTGGTGATGCCCGCCTCTCCCCCGCGGCGTTTCTCCACAAACGACTGCAGCACTTCGAGGCCATGAAAGTCATAGGATTCGAGGGGACCACCATGAATGGCGACAGCCGCCTCAATCTCCGCATTCAGCGGCACATCGATATCCGGCATCCGCTGAGCGAGTGTCACCGACGTCCCCGCCATAAAAGGTATGCCCTTCGCTTGCGCCGTATCATACATCTCTTTGGCCCAGTCCCAGCGATACGACAGATGCTTGTCGTTGAAGATGGGCACATAGCGCTGCGACTGGTCCATCACGGCGACAATCGCGTCGAAGAACTCCTTTCGCGGATACATCTGCTGACCGAGTTCATTGCGCGGATATTGTCCATGCTCACCGATCAGCAATACACCATCGACCGCAAGTTCGTTCCCACCGCATGTCAGTGCCGCTTCGATGGAATCATAAAGTGGGACGCCCAGCCTCGCGGATGCCTCGCGGGTCATGTCCCCCGGCTCCGGAAACTGGTCCGCATACCAGGAAACCACGTCCACGCCCGGATCGGTCAGCCGGCCGTTGAACAGGTAGGGTCCCAAATGGGCGTGGAGAATGTGATATGCGTGTGAAAGCTCGCGAAGCTCGGTGTAGATGGCGGCAATCCGTGGCCGCGGGCCGTTGTGCCGTGGAGATACGTCCGACTCGGCTCCGCTGCCCGATTGCGGCCAATAGAGCGCCCCCGCCGCGGCTGCCGACCAGGCCAGCCATTCACGCCGAGAGATTTGGGGGAAGTCCGGTCCGTCATCCGATCGCATCGCAGGTCTCCGGGTTCGAGGACATTCGCGCTCACTGACGGTATGCCAGTCGCCCCCTCCCCGCAAGCGATCCGTCCGGTTTTCCGCTGCCTCCGAATTCATCCACTCATGTCATGGATCGACCAGCCGCGGGAGTGAAAATGCCGTTGAGCGAACGCTAAACCCATGTCGATCGTTCAAGGCCGGAGAAGAGGCCGAAGTCAGGATTAACGGCGAGGCGCCGATCATGGCGCCGGTTGCGGGAGCATGGGCATGAGACCGCTCTCGAAGGAGGTGAAGATCTCCCGGAGCGCATCGTTGGCGTTGTCGACCGGCACTTGTGTGGTCACCCGATAGCTTGGCCGGGTCGGCGTGCCCGCGACTTCGACGCCGAACCAGTTATCCATCATGGATCTGGCGATCGGGCTGATCAACGGGATGTTCTGGATCAACCGATTCCGGTCATAGATCTTGGACCGAAAGACGAGATTCATTCGTGGGTCGATGCCGGGTGCGAACGGAATCGTTCCGCGTCCCACCATCTTAATGATGTCACCGTCGACCTGAATGCGCCGCGTATCGCCCGGCACTCGCGAGGCGGGAGAACCGAAGTCGAACAGACCGTTTCGGATGCTGAACTCTGCATAAGCATACTGAAACCAAGTCTTGTCCGGCTGTCGCAACGGCGTGAACTGGACCAGGAGTTGGGCGATCTGCGGCAGCTCGCCGAGCCGCGCATCGGTGATCTGCACACGGCAATCCTCTCCCTGCAGTGCGAGCGGACTCGAACCGCGTCCGCGCAGCTTCATGACAGAATTGACGGTGCCCGCGATGTTGTAACCGCCGGCGCCCCACTCGGTCGCCCACTGGCTGAGATCGGCGTTGTCCACATCGACATGCAGTTGATAGGTGCTCCGTTCGCTGTCATGCGCATCGAGCTGGGCAATCGCATTGAGCTTGACCACACCGCCATAGAGCGCGGCCGTCAGTTGCTCGTCGGATGGAACTTTCAGCGGCGTCGGACGCAGGAGCGCGGCGGAGCCGACAGTGAGTTCGGTCCCTTCGACACGGAACGGCCCGCGGATGTTGGCGAGCGTCATATCGAGTGCGCGGGCCCGTTCGAAATCGATGCGACCATCCGCGACGACATGATCGGTGTCCCATTTCACGACCGCCTCGACCTGCCCCGTCACCTCCGTAAAATCGAGCCCTGCAGAGAGCCGGTCCTGATTGAATTCGACATTCAACCACCAGGCGGACGTGACTGTCTCACCGGCGTGTTCGTCGGGCCAGCCCTTCATCTCCATCCACAGCTGGCAGTTGAGTGGACCGTGGGGATTGAGCGTTTTCAACACATCGGCGGCCGCTTCCGGGAGTGCGTCGGCGAACTCGCCGCGCGGATCGACATCCTTGATCGAAATTTGCGGCAGGTGCAGCACCCAGTTGAAGTCTCTGGTGGCGAGTTCGAAGAACGCGGGATCATCCGGACCGTCTCCCTTGATCTCGATGAATGTGCCGTTGTGTCGGCCGGCCGCACGTTGGACTTCAACCCGGCCGTTCTCCCACCGGAGCAGCGCCGTCACGTCGTGCCAACGATAGGGGAACTCGCGCGCCATCACCGTCCCGCGCTCCAGGCGAACTTTCGAGATGGACACCTGCGGCGAAGTGTCGGGAACCCAGCTGATGATTAACCCGTCAAGGTGCATCCACCCGGAGGGATTCAGCTCAGTCCATACGCGCTCCAACGCGGCTTCCGCCGTGACGGTGGCTTGTCGCAGGTCCTGATCAAGCGGTGCGTTTTGTGCATTGATGGCAACGACGAGCTGCCCCGGCTGTTGTTCGAGATCAAAGCGGGCCTCACCGTCCAACATGGCCGGGCCGTGCTGACCGCGCAGGTTCGAGAATCGCCACACGCGTTCACGCTCCGGATGATAGCTGATGCGACCGGAGAGATTTTCAACAGTGTAAGGAAAACCGCGGAACGACATCGTGGCCTGCGAGACGTCCGCGTCGACAGTCATGACGAATCGCTCGTCGTCTTGGGGACCGTCGTCTTCGTCGTCGCTTCGTTCGAAACGCACGCGGAGATCGGCCAATCCGGTAAGATTGAGTGACTCGATCGCACTGCGTGCTTCCTGATGATCGGGTGAAGTGATGGCGTCTGTGAAGCGCTCATCAATCGGAAACTGGCTGGTCTCGATGTCAACGACCGCATCTCCCGGCTCCCCGTTCGGGCCCGGATTGCCGATCCAACCGCTGATTCGCACAGGACGTTCTGCTGCGACTCCTTCCAGGGCCATACGAATCCCCGCCTCTTCCTGCTGAATCGTCCCGGCAAGATGGTCAATCGGATATTGAAAGAGCTGGTGGCGGATGGACACATCGATTGCCGTCAACTGGTCGAGCTGAAACGGCTTCTCCGCCTGGCTGTCGTAGCGTGCCGCCACGGTGAATCGCCCTGACGGATTGATCAGATCGAAGAGCCGCTGGCGCTCGGGAGGGAGGAGCAGGCGAACCTGGGGATCGAGCCAGAGGTTGGTCGCGCGGAGGTTGAATCGCTTGACGGTTTCCAGGTCGCCCTGAAGGACTTCGCCGTCCAGATTGAGCTGGCTCTCGCCATTGGCGGCAGAGACTCGATGAATGACCACACGGTCATTCTCCAGCAGCAATTCGCCCTGGAGGTTCTCCAGCGGCACGGGCGAAAGCGGCTCGGTCACCTGCCCTTGCATGACCTTGGCGACGACTCGATAGTCGGGAATCTTCTGCACACCGTCGCTGCGGGCGGCAAACTCCAGGGCGATGTTCGCCGTCAGACCCAGGTAAGGAACTGATAACTGCGACGCTGCGGGTGCCGGCGCGGCCGAAGTGGCCACGGGCGCATCGACAAATTGAACGGTGGGTTGAATCAGGGGTGTTCGCACGTCGGACGGCGTTTGGGAGGCAGCGCCGGGAATGACGCCCGTCCCGGGATTCGACAATTCGGCCACCTGCCTTTGAACGGCGGGAGAGATCACATAGGCCTTCTCGACAAGCGAAGGCGACATGTCGAGTCCGTCTGCCTTCCCTGCCAGTTCCCACGCGCCGGTGTTCAGATCTCCTTTCCCGGAGAAGCTCAGTCCCCCCGCACCGTCGATCTGCGAGGCCCCCTCAATCAGATATCGATGCAGGCCGGCCGGAATCAGACGCAGCGTCACCTCGCGACTGGCGATTTCCGTCTCCGGCAACCCGCCGCTGGCTTCCACGCGCACCACAAAGGCTCCGGATTCGACGAGGACTTCCGGCGTCTGTTCAGACGGCGGGGGCGGGGTGAGCTTCTGCCAGTTCCAGATGCCGTCTGCATGCCGGACGAGCGTGACGGTCGGCCGCGAGACTCTCACTTCCCGGATCAGAACCTGATGCACATTCAGCAGGAGATCGGGGTCAACAGTGATATAACATTCCGGAATGTGTACGATGGCGATGGTCTCACCGCGCGGCCGGACCGAAATCTCTCGCAGTCGCACTTGACCGCGCGTGTTGAGCAGCTTGGCCTCTTCGATGTGGACGTCCCAGTCGGGAACCCTCTGCGCCACTTCGGCCCGAATCCCGGCCAACAGCATCGCATCGCGACGTTCCCAGGCCCGCATCACGGCATATCCGCCCACCGCGGCCAGGAGCAGCAGGAGCAACGCGGCCCATTTGAGGACTTTGCGGATGAGCATGGAACAGGGAACCGGAATTAGGGACTAGCGACGGCCCACTGACGTTTAGCCGCGAGCCTTCGGCGAGCGCGGCGCCGCAACAACAGCGTGGACGATGAATGCGTCAATGATTGAGGAGTTCCAAGTACCGAACTGAAATTGTGAGTATTTTTCCTGTCGCGATGACCCGCGGCACGTCGGCTAGGAATGTGCCTCCTGCTCCGGCAGCCGATCTGGTGACATCAGCGATCGCCAGCCGACGGCGGTCATCACAAGGAGCGGATACTCGGCCGGCAGGCGATAGCGAATCGAACTGACAAACACCATGTGCAGAGCCGCGAAGTAGAACAACGGTCCGACCGTCAACCCCCAACCCCACACATCGCCCCGCACAGTCCACCAGCCGCACAACGCGAACAGAAACATGGGGATGACAAATGCCGCCATGAGGACCGCCGGCAGCGGCCCCCCGAACTGTTCGGCATTTGGCCACGGCTTGAAGTAACGCCAGCACTTGATCGCGGCCAGTTCGATCGTGCGGAGCGGATGATCCCGGACGAAGGCTTTTGCCCGGTCCGCATAATGGCGATTCATGTCGAATTCGGACATCCCCCGCCCCATGACGTTATCGACGTCGAAGAACGTCATATTGCTGTCGCCGGTGGCTTGCGGCCCCAACCCGTCATACAGGCTCGGCCCCATCCAGAGCGTCGTGAGAACGAAGTGCCCGGTGGCGCGCTCATTACGCACCCCCCAGGGAATCAAGACCGCGACGGCTCCGAACAGGACCGCTGCAGCCACCAACAGGGCCTTGCCCTTCTCCTTCGCGAGGACGAAGTACGTCCCCGCAAACGCCGGCGCCGACAGCAACCAACTGGGCCGCACGAAACACGTCAGACCGATCAAACCGCCTGTCACCAGTCCCCAGCCCGCCCCGCGACAATCACCGCGCACCAACCGCGCCATAGCAACAAGACTGGCTAACAGGCACGTGGCGAAGAGCGTCTCGCTCAGGATCAATGGTGTGAATCCGATCAGCGTCGGGGACACGGCCGTCAGCCCAGCCGCGACCAGTCCGATGCCCTCATCGAACAGCGTTCGCCCGAGGAGATAGACCAGTCCGCATGCGGCAGTCCCCACGGCCGCGAGCAGCATGCGGGCCGGCAACAGCGGATTGTCGAACAGCAGCATGGGCACGGCCAGCAGTGCGGGAAATCCGGGCATCCGCAGCACGCGTCGGGGCGGTTCATAGACGGCAAACTCGCGTCGCGCGGCAATGTCGCCTGCCAGATGCCAATACCCCTCGGCGTCTCCGGCAATGAGAAACATCCGTCCCTGTCGGTCCAGCCAGACATGCAGGCCGACCGCCCAGACCGCACGCAGTGCAAACGCAACTGCGAGCACGATCGCCAACCAGCGCATCGGAGAGCGGCCGTGCATGGAGTCTCCGTCATGCAACTCAGCACACCGTCGGCGCGGCCCCACCATGGCCCCTGGAATCGACGGGCCGAGAATCCTACGCTCACCCGCAAAACAGCGTCAAGATCGACTATACTTTCCAGTCTACGCATCCCGACAGACCTTCCAACAACGGCGGCCACCGAGGTCCGGAGCATGCATCTCCGGGTGCGATCAACCAGGTGAAAGGATGATGCTTTTCGCCCTGAACACGCTCGAACCGGACACATGTGACGGCTGCGGCCTGTGCTGCGAAGGCATTGGTTCACCCGTCCTCCTGTATCAGTCCGTTCCCGGCCATGATGGCCCGCACCCGCAGCGGCCTCCCGGGTTGCCGCAGCCGCTGATTGAAGAGATTGATCTGCATTTTCTAGGTCTGCTGCGCGGACAGGAGCCCCAGGGGTGTTGCCTCTGGTACGACCCGGTCGACCGCCGCTGCCGTCATTACGACTGGCGGCCGCAAATCTGCCGCGATTACGAACGCGGTGGAGACCCCTGTCTGCGGCGCCGTGCGGAGGGCCGGGAGTGACTCCCCCCACGCGGCTCCATCCTGGCCGACATCAATAGTGAGATCCGGACCCGGGCGCGGCAGCCGACGGACGCCCACATCAAGATTGAGCAGTGGCCGTCCGTCCCGATAGACTGCGCGTCCCACAATCGCCAACCAGGTTCGCGGCGGCGACCGACGATTTGGCCCACGACGTTACGCTCGTCATCACTCGTTCCTATGCCGACGCTCAAGCAGATTGTCGAAGACGACCACACGCCAGCCGGCCGCGCTTTCGCATTGCTGATTCAATCGCTGATACTCCTCTCCATGGTCGAATTCTCCATGGACACACTGCCGAACCTCCCGGACGGTGTGCGTGCCGCGCTGAAGTGGTTTGAGATCTTCAGCGTGAGCGTATTCTCAATCGAATATATCCTGCGAATCGCCGTAGCGGATTCTCGCGTAGCCTATCTCTTCAGCTTCTTCGGCATCATCGACCTGATGGCGATTCTCCCATACTTCGTCGGTCTGCCATTCGATCTGCGCTCGGTGCGTGCGATGCGGCTGCTGCGGTTGTTTCGCCTGTTCAAGCTGGCACGCTACAGCGCTGCCGTTCGTCGGTTTCACCTGGCACTCCGCATCGCCAAGGAAGAAATTGTGCTCTTCCTGTTCGCGACGATCATTCTGCTGTTTTTGGGGGCGGTCGGCATCTACTACTTTGAAGGAGACGCGCAACCCGAAACTTTTGGCTCTGTGTTTCATTGCCTGTGGTGGGCGGTCGAGACGTTGACCACGGTGGGATACGGCGACGTGCATCCAATCACCGTGGGAGGCAAGGCCTTTACGCTGGGCATTCTACTGATCGGACTGGGCGTCATCGCCGTCCCCGCCGGACTGGTGGCGACTGCCCTGGCCAAGGCCCGCCAGTTGGAAGACGAAGGCGTCGAACCGTAAGTCGGCCGTCCGAGTTCTCACTTCCGCGCCCGTTTTTCGGTGGAGCCGCGGTTGCGACGCCGCGTAGACTTCAGTGATGAATGCCTCGCTCCCCATCACGGAAATGGAACACGCCTGGCGAAATCGAGATGCCGCCTACAATGGCTTGTTCTTTTTCGGTGTCCGTACGACACACATCTTTTGTCGGCCGACGTGTCCAGCCCGCAAACCCCGACGGGAGAATGTGGAGTACTTTGCGGACGCAGATTCGGCACTCGCCGCCGGATATCGTCCGTGCAAGCGGTGCCACCCGCTGGACGCGGATCATCAGCCCGCGTGGGCAATCAGGTTATTGAGTGAACTGCGTCAGAATCCCGGCGTGAGAATTACAGATGACGATCTGCGAGCGCGGAACATGGACCCCGCGACCGTGCGCCGACATTTCCTGCGGAGATTTGGCATGACGTTTCAACAGTTCTCCCGTTCCCGTCGATTGAGTGTTGGTCTGGATCAACTCCACGCACCGGGCGGCATCGACGCCGCAGTCCTCGAATGCGGCTACGATTCCCACAGTGGTTTTCGGGATGCCTTTCAGCGAATCCTCGGCAACAGCCCCGGCCGCTTTCGCCACGACGGAGAGTGTATTCACCTTTCGTGGATCGCGAGCCCCCTGGGTCCACTGGTCGCCGGTGCCACAGACGCGGGGGTCTGTTTGCTCGAATTCAGTGAACCGCAGCGCTTTGAGCAGCAGTTCGCAGCACTGCGCAAGTCCACCGACGCTCCGCTGGTTCCCGCCCCGCACGAACATCTCGACGCACTCGAAGCCCAACTGGCACGCTACTTCGCCGGGTCGCTCCATCACTTCTCCCTTCCGCTCGTCATCCGTGGCACTCCCTTTCAGGAACGCGTCTGGAACCAGCTCCTCACCATTCCCTATGGCGAGACGTGCTCCTATGAAGACCTGGCGCGAGGCATTGGCGACTCGAAGGCGTCGCGGGCCGTCGGTAGCGCCAACGGCCGCAATCGAATGGCGATTCTCATTCCCTGCCATCGCGTCGTGAACAAGTCCGGTGCGCTGGGCGGCTATGGCGGTGGTCTGCGTCGCAAGGAGTTCCTGCTCAATCTTGAACGAGGAAACTGTCGTCAGAACCAATGAGAGAAGCCGCACGCAATGTCCGCGTGCTCTGTCAGTCCTGAAGTGATGGGTGAATCCTCAGAGCCGCGAGGGACGGAGCATGAGCAATCCCTCGTTGATCTCAGCCCACAGGCATCGAACACGATCGTCTGTCAGTGCGTCGCGCGGACATACATGCCTCCCGGCAGACGGTGCACCATCCGCCGCATTTCGAGCACGGTCAAAGTCGACAAGACGCGCGACGGCTCCAGGCCGCCGGCGGCGATCACCTGATCGACGTGCTGCGGATCTTGTGACAGCAGATTGAGCACCTCGCGCTCCTGGTCGTCGAGGGCCAGTTCGCGCGGAGACAGAACCACATCGTCGGTTCCCCGGGCGACTGGTTCGAGCAGCGGTCCCAGTTCCGCCAGTACATCATCAGGATCGCGAATGAGGGTCGCCCCATCACGGATCAGGTCGTGGCATCCCGCACTGGCGAGACTGTCGATGCGACCCGGCACGGCGAACACCTCGCGGCCCTGTTCCATGGCGTGCCGCGCCGTGTGCAGTGCCCCGCTCTGCCGTGAGGCTTCGACAATAATGACGCCCAAAGACAAGCCGCTGATGATCCGGTTCCGCTGCGGAAAGATGCCCCGCGATGGACCGCGGTCGAGCGGCGACTCGCTGAGCACCGCGCCGGACGCCACGATCTCCCGGGCGAGATCCTTATGCTCCGGTGGATACAGTTTGGAGAGGCCGGTGGCGCAGACAGCCAGCGTGCGTCCTCGCGCCGCCAGCGCGCCGCGGTGAGCGGCCGCGTCGATCCCCCGTGCCAAGCCGCTGACGATCGTCATTCCCGCGCGGGCCAAGGCCCCGGCCAGACGCTCCGCCTGTTGTCGCCCGTAGAGCGTGCAACGCCGTGAACCGACCAGAGCGATCGACAGTTCATCCTGCGGAAGCAACTCTCCACGACAGTACAGCACACGGGGTGCGTCGCACATGGTCGCCAGCAACTTGGGGTAATCCGGCGTGCCGCGGTATCGAAGTGTGACGTTGGCGTCGCGGCACCGGTCCAGTTCGCGGTTCGCCGCCTCGGACGTCCGGGCCGCCGTGATCGCGGCTGAGAGCTTGGGGCCGATTCCATCGACTTGCAGCAGCTCCGGACCGCTGGCCTGAAACACCCTCGCCGCCGTGCCGAACCGTTCGAGCAACAATGTCTGCGTCCGCGGTCCGATGCCGGGCACCAGGTTCAATCGCAACAGATCCAGTCGCTCGTCAGGCGTCATGCAACGGATGCTCTTCAAATGTTGGATTCCTCTCGAGAGGATCCCGGTCCAGAGAGATCGTCTCCCGACGCGCCAGCGAGTGCCGCGCGGCGCCACTTCATCCGTTCCCCTGCTGATGCCTCGGGTTATGACTCCTCACGCTGATGATTCGAGTCGCGTGTTGCGACGATCGGGACCAAACGACCTTCACTCCCTTGATCGATTCTGTTTCGTCCGTACGTCGCCGACCCTTCAGTGCTCATCAGTCAACCGATTGTACCGCGACCGGTCGTCCTGCAAATCCTGCGCGGCGATTCCGTCAAATCGGACCCAGCGGTCCCCGACGGCAAAGTCAAATTGACGCTTCGCCGTCGCATGGGGTATACGACCCCTCCCCCCCAGCGGGATTGCGCTTATTTTCCCCTGTTCGTCCGTCGATTCGTCGCCTGATCGCATTCAATCGTCGGATTCCATCTCGCGACCGGATAGATTCTCCATGGGTATTTCCAGACGCCTGACTGCAGGGCGGATGTGGCTTATCCCGGCACTCGCCGGGCTCATTGCAGGCTGTACACATAGCCAGAAGTCCAACACCGCGCGGACCGGGATGGAACAACTCCTCATCTCGAACGCCATCGACCAGTCGCTCGACAAGGTCAACTTCCAACCGTTCGGGGGTTACGCCGTTTTCCTCGAAGAGAAATACGCCGACTCGGTCGACAAAGCATACCTTGTGGGCTCGGTGCGGCACCGGATGCTGGCCTCCGGGGCGCGGTTGGTCGACAAAGCCGACGATGCCGAAGTCATCGTCGAATTGCGCAGCGGCGGCGTGGGCACCGACGCCTCCCAGTCCTTCATCGGCATCCCCGAAGTCACCGTACCCGGCATGCTGACGCTGCCCGAAGTTCGCTTTGTCGAGCGAACGGCTCAATCGGGCACCGCCAAAGTCGGACTGGTCGCCTATGACGCCAAGACCAAGCAGGTTCTCGGCCACGGCGGAACCTCTCTTTCCAAATCGAGCGACCACAACTGGTTTGTCGCCGGAATGGGCCCCTTCCAGGAAGGAAGCGTGAAGCGAGAAGTATCCCGCTCCACCACCGGCGCCAACAAGGACAGAAACAGCACCATTCCAGAACAGGTCGTTTTCCAAAGTCCTCGCAACACCCCAACCGGATCATCAGGCCGCGCCTCAATTCAATTCGCTGGCGGCGAGGGCGACTCCGGGAATTAACCCGCCGGTCTCACCAGTAACAGTAAGGGAGATCGAGCACCAAATTCTGTGGCAATGGTGCGTTTCGCAAGTCGCTCCTGCAACATCGAACGTCGCCTGAAATTGAATGCGGGAGCGCGCAATCCACCGCAGCACTCCTGCCTCCACCATAACCCGAAGTGTTTGCGAGGGCCGGCCCCACAGCCTCTCGCCGATGCTTCGGGTTTCGAGTCATTGCGGTTTGAACTCAACATACGAGTGAGTCGTCCCCTTGCGGCTGCGTCGCTCACGACGCGACCGACACAGGCACGCGGTGCCACGCGTTGTAGAGATATCCCTTCATGTTCCAGGGAACGACTTCCGGTTGAATCAGGCCGGTCGAGTCCGTGGCCCGCACGATCAGATCTCTCGTGACGGCGTCCACTGACACAGCCGCCTCCCAGAGCACCCAGCAATATGGTGCAACGGGAGATAGAATCTCCGCTGTCTGCCACGAGGCGCCGCTGTCGGAGGAGACCTCAATCCGCGAGATCGTGGTCCCATTGCCGGGTGGGAGTGCATAGCCGCGAACTCTCTGACGCCCCGTCTTGAGAGAAGCCGCCGCGACCGGTTCGCAGATTGCCGCATTGATGGGAAACGTATAGATCGGCCCGGCTTCGACCTGGGCCAGTTTGGTGTCCTCGGTGACCAGCTTGTACACGTCGGCGAGAAAGTGGTTGGGCGATGGCTGATCACTGACGACGATGCGCCGCAGCCACTTCACACTCCGGGCGCCGATATAACCCGGTACCACCGTCCGCACCGGAAAGCCGTGATCAGAGGATAACGCCTTGCCGTTCATTCGCAGGGCCAGGAGCGCGCCGGGAGTGCCGTTGTGGTCCGCCAGCGCCTTCTCGAGGGGGATCGAGCCGCCGAAGGGAAACGTCTGGCCGTGATCTTCGATCTGGTCGACGCTCTCGAACCAGACGTGTTTCGCTGAGGATTTCACGCCCGCCCGTTTGAGCATCTCCGCAAGCGGGACCCCGCTCCACCGCGCGTTGCCAATGGCCCCTTCTCTCCACTGCACTCCTGAGACGGCGCGCACGGCGTTGTGTTCCCTGCGGCGATTCCCCGCACAGGTGAGTGTGGCAACCGCCTCCGCCTGCGGCAGCGCCGCCAAATCGGACATCGACAGTTCCAGCGGACGGTCGACAAGTCCTTCGACAGAAACACGGAACGCGGCTGCGTCGAGCTCAGGCGTCTCCCGTCCGTGACTCCGCACAAAGAAACTCTCCAGCGGCGTGATCCAGTTCCCCATCAGATCGCCCAACGCCGGCTCCGCATTGTGCGGAGACGCGGAATGAACAATGAGACGCTTGTCACCCTGCGTCGTCGCGATGCCTTTCGTCTGTGACCACGAGTCATTCCCCAGGAATCCCGCGAACGCCATGCCGCCGATCAGCTGCAGCGCGTCGCGGCGAGTACAGTCCCCAGGGAGGCGTTTATCGATTCGGCGCATCAGATCACTCCCGTCCGTCGCCGCACGGCCTGCTGCAGGCGGGTCCACTGGGGGACCGACGCAGGTCCAGCGGTTTGTTGTCCAACCTCGGTTATTGCCGCTCACGCGGGTTGTTGGCTTGCTGCCACGCGCGACACAGGGCCTTTACATACTCTCCCAAAGTCGTTCCTGTCGGTGGAGCAAACTGGAATGACATGTTGTCCTCCACCCGCTGATCGTTCAAGAGAAACTGGATGCAGTGAAAATAAAGTGCCGGTTCAAGAATGCTGAGCGCTCCTTTGCTCCAGACCTGTTCACACGGGTCGATCTTATCGATCGGGACGTCGAAGAACTGGGCGAGAGCGCCTCGAACTGTGAGCGCGGGACCTGAATCTTCGTCGGAAAAGAAGTGGAGATACTCAGCGTCTGAAACGTCGTTGAAACCGAGCAGTTTCTTTCGTGCTCGATTGTGGACAGAGCGAAGGCGAAGGCGATCACAAAGCCCGAGAAGCGCAACCCCGATCGTCACACCGGTTGCAAAGACTGCTGAGATGGCTGCTGACGCTCCAATTGCCTCATACAGATTCGCGCGGTCATCCGACAGCATCGCGAAGAACATCAACACGAACATCCCGCTGAACGCCAACGCGGCAATCGGCACGAGACATCCCCACATAAGCAACCACCAGCGACGTGTGTCTCCCCACTGATGACGCCGAGAGAGGCAATGGAGACCACGCCTATCGGTCGATCTCTCCCATCACGACGTCCAGGGAACCGACGATCGACGGGATGTCGGCGATGAGGACGCCCTGGCAGAGCGGGCCGGTCACTGACAGGTTGCAGAAGCAACTGCTCTTCGCACGCGCTCGGAGCGGTTCCGCCTGGCCGTCGCCAACGAGGTAGAAGCCCATCTGCCCACGGGGGCATTCAGTCTCCAGATAGCACTCGTTCACGGGGAGCTTGGTGCTCATCTTGAACGGCACACGGTACTCGCCCTGCACAGTGGGGTAGCGGTCCAGCCCCTGCCGCACGAGTCGGATCGCCTGCACCACTTCCAGCATGCGGACGAAGAACCGGCACCAGTTGTCACCCAGAATGACTTCCGGCGGAATGCCCTTCACTCCCGCGAACGGGGCGACGCACACATCCCAGTTGTACCCGGCATACATGCGGGTGTAAATCGGATCGCCGTCGCGGCGGAGGTCGTGATCGACGCCCGAACCACGGAGCACCGGACCCGTGCACCCGTAGCTGATCGCCATTTCGGCCGGCATCACGCCAATTCCCGCGGTTCGCTTGATGAAGATCGAATTCCGCGTGAGCAGCGTGTGATACTCCTTGATCCGGTCTTCCAGCCAGTTGAGGAACAGGCGCAGTGCGTCAGTCCACAACAGCTTTTCGTTGGGGCTACGGCCGGTGAGCGCTGCGAGACCTGGCGGGATGGGAATCATTCCCGGCAGGTCGTGCGTGGCCCCGCCGATGGTCAGATAACTGTAGGTGAGCCGCGCTCCACAGGCTTCTTCAAACAGGTCCAGGATGATTTCCCGCTCGCGGAACGCGTACAGGAATGGCGAAAAGCTGCCCAAATCGAGGCCATAGGCGCCCATGCCGACAAGATGCGATGCGATGCGGCCCAGTTCGGCGATGATCACCCGCAGCGTCATCGCTTTCTCGGGAACCTCCATGCCGACGAGCTTCTCGAAGGCCAGCGCCATGCCGAGATTCATGTTCATCCCGGCGAGATAGTCCATGCGGTCCGTGTAGGGGATCCACTGCGGCCCGGTCAGGTTCTCGCCGATCTTCTCGGCACAGCGATGCAGATACCCAATGTGCGGCGTGCATTCGTGAATGACCTCGCCGTCCGTCCGCAGGAGGAGTCTGAGCACACCGTGCGTCGACGGGTGCTGCGGTCCCATGTTGACGAGCATCTCGTCGGTGCGGACGTCGAATTCGATGACACGGGGATCTTGCAGTTCGGCAGTGGCCATGAGGAGTGGTTCACTCTGTGGTGTCAATGATTCCGTGATTGCGGCTCTGCCGGTTACTTCCCGCGGATGCCGTGGTACTCCAGGGGGAACTCGTAGTCCTTGCGGAGCGGGTGTCCGACCCAGTCGTCGGTGCAGAGGATGCGGACCAGATTGGGGTGACCTAGAAACCGGATCCCCACCAGGTCGTACGCTTCCCGTTCGTGCCAGTCGGCGATCGCCCAGATGTGCGAGACGGTCGAAACTTCCGGCAATTGGCCTTCCACACCCCCCTTCCAGCGGGGCAGCTTGACCTTCACGGTAAGCCAGTGTTTGTGCGTGTAGCTGTAGAGGTGATAGACGACCTCGACGTGCGGCTCGTACGGAAACTTGCCCGCCAGTTTGGCGTCCGTCTCGAAGTAGTCGACCCCGGAGAGGTCGTTGAGCGCGTCGAAGGCGAACGTGACGTGGTCCTTCAAATACGCGGCGACTTCAGCGATCGCCTCCGGAGCCACCTCGACCCACGGATCGATGGCCTCGGCATTGGCCCCGCTGATCACCTGCGCCCCAAAGCGGTCGAGCAGTTGCTGATGAATGTCCTGAAAAGTCATTGAGGAACCTCAACTCGCAAGTCTGAAACTGTTCAACGGGGCTCTTGACGTCCGTCGGTTCTGACAAACCGCTGCGGGATCCCCATTGACGACTTGCGTAGGGAAGCTCGTTTACGGTTTGCGACCCGAGATTCGACGCTTCGGTTCAAACCGGCTGCGGCTGACGCGGGATGTTTTCGACGGCAGACGGAAGAGGCGCAGCCGCGGCTTTTTTCGCCTGACTCATCATGGCCCGCACCCAGTCCAGATCGCCGCGCTTCCACACATAGGCGAAGCCCACCAGGACGACACCGAAGAACACCAGAATATCGGCGAAACCAGTCAGAGCGAGCAGCCGAGCCGATTCCGTGGAGATGGCCGTCTCGGCCGTCATCGTGCCGGTCGGGACATCAAGCAGTCGATCACTGAGCGCCATCCGCGTCTCCGCAGAAAGCGTCGGATCGGCCAATTGCGTCGCACCACCGAAGATCAGCGCCCACGGAAAGAAAAACGCCACCTCGACGTCGAAAATCACGAACAACAGCGCGACGACATAAAACCGCAGATCGAACTGAATGTAACTCGAACCGATCGTCGGCTCGCCGCATTCATAAACCGCGTCTTTCTCAGGCGTCGGCAGATCGGGCCGGACGAAATACCCGAGAATCAACGGAACCAGCGGAAAAATGGCCCCCACGACGAAAAACAGAATCAGATGAATCCCCAAATCCGTCATGGCGGCGCACGCTACTCTGAGTTGCTGAATACTGAAAAGGATGTAAACGGCCGCGTCGCTTCAGGAATGGGACGCTTCTTCCGAGGGAAACTCGTGCGCGTCGACAGCATGAAACAGCAACTGCCGATCCTCAAAACCGGCATCCTCCGGATGCCAGTGGCTCACGACAGGCTCTCCCAGACACCAGCACAAATACGCATTCTGTCCTTCGATCTGCGTCGGGAAATCGATCTCCCCGATCGCCATGTCCTGCAGCTCCACACCGAGTGCCGCAAGTTCCGCCGCAAACTCCTCCATTTGATCTTCGGCGGAATCGATCTCCTCCTGAATGCGGTCCCACTCCGTGAAATCCAAAGCACCGCTGGCCAGTTCTGCCGTACTCTGCGCCGCCGCTTCCAAGCGCACCTGATACCGATCCAAGTCGTCGGAAAGCGTCACAATATCTGAGACAATGCGCGAAACCAGGGGCAAAGTTCGGTTTGCCTCCTCCACCGAGAACAGTCGCGGTCCAGCCAGGGGAGTTTTCATTGACGCTTTCTGCTTTCAGCCTGACGCCCACACCGCCGCTGGAAGAGACACTCCCTCCACAACGACCGGAAAGGCCACTGATCTATGTTTCGTCAGCGAACTCGAATGGACTCGGCTCCCCCTTGACCCACACCGGTTCGTACAACACTTTCGACTCAGCCACCGCCGTCGGATTCAGAGTCGCCTGCCCCCACGCCACCTGCAGCGGCAGCTTGGCGTAGTCGACGATGCAACCATCGCGGCTGTAACAACTGAGGTCGTGATTCGACCCCATGAAGATGCAATCCACAGGACACGGCTCGACGCACAACGCACAAAACATGCACTTGGTGTAGTCGATCGTGAAGTTGTCGATGCGAAAACCCTTGCCGACCGGGCTCTTCTCTTTTTCGATGTAAATGCAGTCGACTGGGCACGCCACAGCACACTTTTCGCAGCCGATGCACGTTGTCAGGTCGAACCGATGAAAACCGCGATACCGGGCCTTCACGGGCACCGGCGTTTCCGGATATTCATAGATCTCCGTAAACGCTTTCCGCTTATAGGTATTGCGGAAGATCCGCAACGTGATCCACAGCCCCTTAACGACCGTGGACACCGCGACCCAGAGATTTCGAAACCACTCTCGCATGAGTTTTCCTGCTGGTGCCGAGCACCTGTCAGCCCCGCTCGCAGCGGGCGGCTCCACCACCTTTCCCCGAACTGACGTCCGGGGGACCCGTTGTCGAAATCGCATCCCGCGCTTGATCGCGTGGCGACAGCGCCTCTCAACCGGACGCGATCCTCAAGGATTATAAGGCGTCCAACGCCAGCCGCAAGGCACGCAGAAACGAACGCTCGCACCCAGCGCACACACGGATCCCGGCATTCATCCTCTCCCCCTGGGGGAGAGGACCGGTTTGACGCCGGGGCGTCAAACCAAGTGAGGGGACGACGCGGCCCGAACCTCGCATCTCGTCACTCGGCCGCCAACTCCCCCGGCGGAATGGAGAGATCCCACAATAGCACGCAGCCCTTGCCGCCGGTGGCCAGCGTCTTCCCATCCGGACTGAACGCCAGCGACGACGCGAATCCCTGCGGCGCGACCATCGTCTCACGCACCTGGCCGGTGGCGACTTCCACGAGATGAATCCGCGGCTGGGGCAGGTCTTCAGCGGTTATCGCGCCCCGGACCGCTCCGCTCGCCGATTCGAGCGACATCTCCTGGGTAGCGACTGCCGCCCATCGGCCGTCGGGACTGAAAGCGGGTGCCCGAGTCGCCGCAGACTTGTCGGTGAGGGGAACGGTCATCGTGATTTCTCTCCGCGCGAGATCCACCAGAAACAGTTTCGCACCGTCGGTCCACAAGTTGGTCAGCCCCATTGTGTTCCCGTCCGGAGAGAAAGCCGCCGGCCAGGAGAAGACTTCGCCCGGATCAGCGGGAATCGAAGCGACTTCCTTGCCGGTGGCCACGTCCCAAAACGAAAGCGAGTATCGTTGGGGATTGCGATAGTTCCCCTCGGGGAAGACTTGGAGACGGCCGATCAAGGTCGAGCCATCTGGCGAGTAGCCGAACGGCGTTGCGATCGCGAACTCCGGCAACGGAATCGTGAGGACCTTGTCCCCGTTGGACGTGTCGAAGATGCTGATCTCCCGGCAGAAACGATCCACCAATTCACTGATCGCGACGCGCTGGCTGTCTGACGAAAAAACGCCGAAGGGATAGGGGCTTTCACTGACATCGCGAACCGTACCGCTCTCCAGATCCCAGATGCTGACGCGGCGATCAGGCTGAGCCTCGTAGTCCCCGGAAAGCTCGCTGCCCGTCACGGCATATCGGCCATCGGGCGAGAGTGCCGAATGAGTAAAGTTGCGAGGGGGAGAATGCTGAAAGCGCTGGATTGGCGCGCCGGTTGTCGGATCCCACGCGCGAAGATCCCCGTCGAGTTCCCAGTGCCGCAATGCTTTTCCCTCCCGCTCAATCCGCGTCACCTTTCGGACTGACCGGGAAACATACAAGGCGCCCCAGTCCGGCGCCAGGCTGAAACACTCTTCACTGGACCGATAGCCGAAGCCGGTTTCAATCGTCCTCAGCGGCTGTTGCGTGTCGACGTCCCAAACCTGAATTACCCCGCCCGGATAATCGCCCGCGATGATCCGTTGGCCGTCAGGAGAAAAGCGAATCCCCACCAGCACGCCGTCGCGGGTGGGGTGGATCAAACTGGTCTTAAGCCGCGGCGACACCGGTTCCAATGTCAGTTGAACCTTGGGCGCGACGAGCTGCACCCGGTGCGTGGTCGGTGCGACGAACCCGCCGATCCAGTCATCGAATGACACCGTCACCGTCGCCTCGCCCGGCGTGACGTCGTCCGGAATGGCGACCGGACCGTGAAAGTTATACGTGCAGCACCGCCTCGTGAGCGTGTACTCCTGTGCCTGGACCGCGGCACGATCACCGGGAAAGGCCACCGTCAGCTTGGGAAACAGACCGTTCGGAACCAGTTGTTCATACCCCACGAACGCCATGGTGCCGTCGCCCAGGCCGGGCGTCCCGACCCCCAGGTAGACCTCCTCCTGCCGTCCCGCCACGAGTTCGAGATGTCCATACAGCGTGATCTCCCAATCTCCGCCGAAGTGAATGACGGGCGCCAGTTCGGGCGTATCGCAGAACCTCAGCACGCCGCGCGGATCTCCCGCCGTCACGGCCTGCGGGACGCGTCCGCCAATTCCGGCCCCCTTGCGTCCCGGCATCTCCACTTCCGCCCCGATGAAGTAAAACCTCGTCGCGGGATCTTTCGCCAGCGCTGCCGCGATCTGAGGCTCGCTCGTCGCCAGATGATCGAGCTTCAGCGTTCCGAATGTCAGCGACTTGTGGAGCAGATCGCCATCGCGAACGTCACCGACGTCGAATCCGAAGATTCCGTCGCCCGGCTCCGACCGATCGTTCGCGACAATCCGCTCACCCGATTCGGTCAGGTCGCCGTCGCCGTTCAGATCCGCATAGAGTGCATCGCCGTCATGCACGAGCCACACGCGCGTCGCCGCTTCGGGACCGAACACCAGCAGGCAGTACTTGGGCGGCGACTGGTAACCTGGCTCCCGGGCAATCGTGCGCGGCACCTGAGTCAGATCGACCGCCTCCGCTTGAGCCGAAACAAGAACGCAGAAGGCAAACAACACGCGAGAGCACGTCATTGCAGCACCTCATTCGTCAGGAAGGGGAGCGCACATCCGTCGTTCCTACGTCTCGATGTAGACGTTTGTTGGAATTGAGATCTGCACGAGGGCCGCGCCACCCCTGCTGACCCAATTGACAACCTGCCGGTGAATCGTCGAACCGCGGCGACGGGAACGAGAGATCTGCACCGCCGTCGCCTTTGAGACTCAATTGCACTTGTGTAGTAGATCATTAATACACTTTGTCGTCAAGTCAGCATCATCGAACTCATTGGTGAGCGGGGCTTCTTTCGGTCGGCCCTCGCCACGACCACTCCCCGCCTTTCCGCAGACGGCGCTGAGTGGATTGATCGATTACGAATCCGAAACGACAAAGTGGCGGTGTTCGATGGTCATGTGGATGATGGGTCCGCGCATGTAGGGTTGAAACAGATCGAGAGCTGCCGGTTGGGGGAGTGCGGCGAAGTGGTCGCCGAGGAGAAAGCGGAGAATGGCCGCTCGATGTTCCTCGCAGTCGTCGAACGTGAGCTCGTAGTGAATGGGGTTCATCCGAAAGGGTGCGCCACGCTCGCGGAGGATCGCCTCCAGATCGTCGGCCAGGTGATACGGCACCGGGCGATCGAGCATCGCGAAGCAGGCGATCCAGAACTGAATGAGCGCGTTCTCCCGTCCGGCCATCGCCGTTACAAACCGGCCGCCAGCAGCGCGCGCGGCGAGGAGATGATCGATTGTCTGCTCCAGGTCCGGAACGTAATAGAGCACGTGGTTGGACAGGATGAGATCAAACGGATCTTCAACCGGTGACGAAAGTGAAGGCGCACTCTGCAGCGGGTGATTGCTCATTGAATGCAGGCGGGCGATCGCCGCTCGCCGGTAATCCGACTGCGGCTCGACCAACGCAAGCTTCAATCGATCGCGCAGCACGCCCCACTGTTCGAGACACGTCGCCGTGAACCGGCCATCGCCGCAGCCGAAATCGAGCATCCGCAACCGCTCTCGATTCTCAATCAACGCCGTCAACTCGTCCCGATAGGCGGCAAGATCGGCGGCGTGTTCAGTCGAATGGTTTTGAAAGAACTCGTAATCGTTGCGGATCGGGCCAAAGTCCTTCGTCGTGATCGGTGCAGTGCTCATCATGTCCGCCCAAGTTGAAGGAGTATTCGTCGTTCACTGGGGAAACCGAAGTTGTACGCGTCGTTCAGGCGTCAGGCGCGGCCTCCCCGCCGGCGAGGCGATCGACGATGGCCAACGCCTCGTCGTGGGTGGAGATCTCTTCATTCAGTTGAGCGTCACGGATGGTATCGAGAATTGCCTTGAACTTCGGCCCGGGAGCCAGTCCCCGGGCCTGCAGGTCGGCACCGTTGATCAATACGGGTGGATCGAGAACATCATGAGGTGTCCGGGCCAGGTATTCCGCAGCGAAGTCGAGGCCGCGGGTGTCCTGTTGTTCCGCCAGAGCAGCGCAGCGCGCCAGTTGAAACAGATCGCCAATCCGATCGTCGACAAGCAAACGCTTCAGAGTCGCAAGCGGCAGGACGGGTGCGTGATCCAGCGCATGCTGACGGGCCACGAGCCAGGTGATATGGTCGGTTTCGGCATTGGAGAGCTTTAACCGCCGACAGATGCCGCGCACTGCGCCGGCATGATCGTCACGACGGCGTAAATGCGTGAGCGGTGATGGAACCGTGTGCAGCAATGTGGCCATCGCCAGTTCGAAACCGGGTTCCTCAAGGTTACCCAGGATGTGGAGCGTGCGCCACCAGCCGCGCGAAGTCGACGCTTGATGGGCAGGCGTTGAGAGCGGAGTGTTGAGAGGCTCGCACGCCGGATCGGTGCTCTCCGAGCTGCCCAGTGCTCGCGGCTCTCCGTTGTCGGCCTTGCGTTCATCGAATATCGGCACGAGTTCCGGAAAGATCACTGCGAGCAACCTCAACTCGTGGCACAGACGCATTGCCCGCTCGCGGTGGGGATCGACGAGCATCCGTTTGATTTCCTGAGTGATCCGTTCCCAACTGACAACGGTGATCTGAGGGGCCATCTCGCGGACAGCGGCGGCGGTCGATTCATCAAACGCGAAGTCGAGTGTTGCGGCAAAGCGGACGGCGCGGAGCATGCGAAGCTTGTCCTCACTCATCCGCGCATGTGCGTCGCCGATGGCCCGCACGATCCCCCGCCCCAGGTCCGCCTCTCCGCCGACGTAGTCGTGCAGCGTGTCGGTCAGCGGATCGAAAAACATGCCATTGATGGTGAAGTCCCGACGCGAGGCATCCTCTTGCGGTGTGGCGAACGTGACTGAATCCGGCCGTCGCCCATCGGCATACGCGCCTTCCGTACGAAACGTCGCCACCTCAACTTGTCCGGCCGTTTTGGGCGGCCCATTGACGAGGATCACGCCGAAGCTTTCGCCGACGGGAACCGTCCGACGGCGGCCGAAGACTTCGCGCACCTGATCGGGCCGCGCATCGGTTGCGACGTCGTAGTCCTTGGGCGTGCGGCCGCGCATCAGATCGCGGACACATCCTCCGGCCCACAGTGCGACAAACCCGGCCGCCACAAGCTGCCGCACGACGTCGGTCGCAAAGTCACGTTGAGAGTCGACGTCGGACATTGCGGCCACGGCGTATGCAGAATGGTGTCAGAAGTCATCGCCTACCGCTGAATCGCAGCGCCGGTCAAAGTCCCAGGACGTCGGCCATGGTGTACAATCCGGGAGCTTTGGTGACGAGAAACTTCGCCGCGGCGAGTGCCCCGTGGGCGTAGCTGTCGCGGGTGTGGCCGCGGACGGAAACTTCGAGTGTTTCGCCCAGCATGCCGAAGACGATGTCGTGCTCGCCGACGTTGTCGCCGGTCCGCAGGGCGTGATAACCGATCTCAGATTGCGGCCGCCGGCCGAGTTGCCCGTGACGACCGTGACGATGATTGGTCTGCCCCATCTCGTCGGCGACGATCTCGCCGAATTTGAGCGCGGTCCCGCTGGGCGCGTCCTCTTTGTAACGATGATGCCGCTCGACAATCTCGACGTCGACACCGTCGGTAAGCGACTTGAGCGCACGCGACGCCTCGCGGACAAGCTTCATGGCGACATTGACGGCCAGACTCATGTTTGGCGCGAGAATCAGCGGTGTTGTCTGAGCAACGGCCAGCACATCCTCCCGCTGCTGCGGGGACAGTCCGGTCGTCGCGGCGACGAGGGGAATCTGACGCTCCGCACACTCCGCCGCGATTGCGAGCAAACCCGCCGGAAGCGAGAAGTCGATCACCACATGGGGAGACCGTGTCAACTCGGTCGTGATCGGCACTTCGATGCGGCCGATCCCGCACATCTCACCCGCATCCCGCCCCAGATGCGGGCTCCCCGCGCCTTCCAGCGCGGCGATGACCTTGAAATCCTGGTCGGCGTGGGCCAGGGCGACAATCCGCTGGCCCATGCGGCCGGCGGCTCCATTCACTGCGAGCGTGATTTGATCGGACATAGAGAGACGGAGTCGTGGTAAATGTTGAGTGGTCGGCGAATGCTGTTTCACCGCACATCTTACGTGTGCGGCGCCGGACGATAAAGCGCCGATCGTTCCTGGTTCAGCGGCTTCCCCGTCATCACATCAAGTGCCGGACGGTGACATTCCATCCAGCCTGTTGCAGGTACTCGACGATCAATCGGCGATGGCATTGATGCGGTTCGTGCTCACTGCACAGGAGGCAGTCGCCGTCCCGCAGTTGAGGAGCGATTGTGGACTCGATCCTGCGCGACGTCATCAGCGGGAGAAACGCGGCCTCGTACTCGCTCCAATCCCCCTTATGTTTCTTATACGCGTCCAGGATGTCCCGTGTCGGGGCGAGGTCTGGGAGATGAATATAGTCAATGCCGTCCGCCATGCGGAGGAAGAATCGCAAGTCGTCCCGTTTGGCGAATCCCGCCAGTTGGGACACGTTGTTAAGTCGCACGTCGACGACGCGTCGAACCGCTGCCTGCTGCAGGAGCGAGAAGAACCGCTCGGCAGACTTCCGCGCAAATCCAATGGTGAAAAGACCGAGTGACGGCATGCGAGATTCCCCAATCGATGCGGTGCACTCATGATCGCAGAACGGACGCACCGCCGCACCCTGAAACGTGCCTCGACCAGTTGCCAAACACACCCGAATTCGAGTTGACCTCTCCTCCCCTTCTCCCAATCATGGCCGTTCGTCACACTGGAGCGTCGCTTCCAACGCCCTGCCCAATCCCCATGCTCGATTCCGTTCGCTACCTGTTGTTGCAAGTCCGTAATGCGGATGATCCGATGCGTGGACATGAGGTCGAATGTTTCGCCCGTGCTCTGGAATCGTCGGTCGAACGGATCAGCGTCGCCGACTTGCTCAGCGAGCCGGTGTCGGCCGCAAAGGTGGGGGCCGTGGACGTCGTCCTGCTGGGCGGCAGCGGACATTATTCGGTCGCGTACGAGAAGTCACTGGCCGAACCGCCCGACGAATGGCTCCGGAGAGCGCTTGATCTGCTGCGAAGCCTGCACGCCAAGCAGAAGCCGACGTTCGCCTCATGCTGGGGATTCCAGGCGATGGCCCGAGCGCTCGGCGGACAGGTGATCCACGATGCTGCGCGAGCAGAAATCGGGACGCATCATCTGCGGCTCACCCCCTCCGGCCATGACGATCCCGTGTTCGGCCCGCTGGGGGAACGGTTCTCTGGCCAGATGGGCCACGAAGACCGCGTGATCGAGCTTCCGGCCGGCGCAACCCTGTTAGCATCGACCGATCGTGTGGAGAATCAGGCGTACACGCTGACCGATGCACCCATTTATTGCACTCAGTTTCATCCGGAGCTCCGCCGCCACGATCTGCTTCGCCGCCTCGACGCCTACCCCGAATACGTGCGCCACCTGACCGGCATGACCACCGAAGAGTTCGCCGACACAATCCGGGATACCCCAGAAACAGAAGCCCTGTTATCCCGGTTCGTGCGGCACGTGTTGACATAGTTCGCAAACCATCCCACGGGGGACAGTCCGTGGGCACATGCCATTCGCTGCCCCCTA